>CAKSGG010000077.1 GCA_934454215.1 uncultured Clostridia bacterium | reverse complement strand
AACCAATGACGTCATCTCCCTGCCAGCAATGCAGCGACACCGGAATGTCCTTCAATTTTTCGATTGCCGCGTCTGTATCAACGCCAAGTGCGGCATACTGTTTTTTTGCTTCTTGATAACTCATGCTTCATTCCTCCGTTAATCTAAGTGAAATACTGTTTTTAAATCAATCGATACAGGACTGTTATCCGGATTCGTTTCCATGATGTCCGCCATGTAATCCCACCATTTCCGGCAGATTTCAGTTTCAGCCGACTGATTCCATTTTTCTTCATCCAAAATCTCTATGTACCCAAACAGTGTGAGCGTTTCACGGTCTAAAAAAATCGTATAATTTTTTCCGCCGTATTCATGAATCATGTCCTTCATTTCCTGCCAAAGCAGATTATGACGCCGTTCATACTCCTCCTCCATGCCGGGATAAAGCTTCATTTTAAATCCTTTGATCATTGATTGACACCTCGATTTCTTACCTTGTATTATATAAGATTTTTGTATATTTGAAAAGAACGTAATTTCACAAAAAATAGGACCTTATTTTCCAATCAGATTCTGATTTTCTCATCATTCCGATGCGCAATCCGATATTCACGCGGTGACGCGTGGTATTTTTCACGGAATTTCTTGTAAAAATAACTGCTGTTTTCATATCCAACCGCGTTCATGATTTCTGCAATGGTCAGGTTTGTTTCCAACAAAAAAGTCACTGCCTGCTGAAAACGCTTGCGCTGTAAAAGTTCCAAAAATGTGCATCCGGTTGCGTTTTTTATCATTTTGCTCATATTGGAAATCGACTGGTTCATATTTTTTGCAAGCTCTGTCAGATTTGCCGTCTGATAATGCCTGCTGATATACTGGAGTGCAGAATCCGCCAGCAGTGCCGGGTAATCCTGCATAGAGCTTTTGCCGACAATTTCAATATGATTGAGTAAATGCAAAAATATCAGTCCCATCGTAAACTGATTGATATTTTCGTCCATTTTTTCGTTGTATAAAAGAGAAGCAATAATGTTTTCCATCAGATTTTCAATCTGCATATTTCCGCGCGAGCAGAAATGCAGATACTGTGGCTGACCTGTGTGAATGCGCAGTGTACCAATCAAAAATTCTGCTAAAATACTGTTTTTCCCCTCGCTCATCATATTGAGCGGAATGTTGAAAAATTCCGGCATGATAATGAAATTAATGCCGACATCCTCCCTGCCGGCTTTTTTGATTCCGTGCCGGACATGCTGATTCATAAACAGCAGATCTCCGGAATGCATTACCACCTCTTTCTGATCAATCAAGTGTGTAACTGTGCCGTTGCAGACATACATAATTTCTACATAGTTATGCCCATGCTCCGGAAAATCCACAAACCGGGTATGCGGTCTTGCTGTGATGTATTTTCCCATCGAAAGCAGCTTTCCGCGGTCAATATCAAAATCTGAGTCGCTGGTGTAAATTCCGCGGTCTAACTGTTTGCCGTTTAAAATCATTTTTTCTTCTTCTGAAATTTCCATCAGCCGCTCTAACAATTCTGTTCGCATGTACATCTCTCCCATCTATTTTATTATAGCTTTTTTTTGTAAAAATTTCAATACCTTTTAAAAATATCATTTTGTACATATTTTTTATCAAATAATTCATTGCATTTAAGCCAAAAAACGTGTATAATAAAAGAAAAAATACATAAAGGAGGCAGCTTATATGTCAAGCTATGCTATCAAAAAAACACCTGGCGATACCACATGGTTTCGTCACGACCGTTTTGGTATGTTTATTCACTGGGGACTCTATGCCCTTCCTGCGCGGCATGAGTGGGTAAAAACGCGTGAAAAAATTTCGGAGGAAAAATATCAGAAGTATTTTGAGCATTTTGATCCGGATTTGTACGATCCGGAGGAGTGGGCGCGTCAGGCAAAAGCAGCGGGAATGAAATATGTTGTTATGACTGCAAAACACCATGAGGGTTTCTGTATGTTTGATTCCAAATACACAGACTATAAATGCACCAACACCCCTGCCGGCAGAGACTTGATTCGGGAATATACCGATGCATTTCGCAAGGCAGGTCTGCGCGTCGGTTTCTATTATTCTCTGATTGACTGGCATCATCCGGACTTTACAATTGATACGATTCATCCGCGGAAATTGGATTCTAATGTCGCAGAATTGAATCAAGGCAGAGATATGAAGCGTTATGCAGAATATATGCGTAATCAAGTGGAAGAACTCCTGACAAACTACGGTCAGATTGATTTACTTTGGTTTGATTTCTCCTATGATAACTGGAATCCGGCACCGGACGATCAGTCCTGGATGAAAGGAAAAGGAAAGGACGACTGGGAATCTGAAAAACTTCTTGCGCTCATTCGGAAACTGCAACCCAATATCATCATCAATAACCGAACAGGAATTGATCAGGATTTAGTAACTCCGGAACAATATCAGCCGCTGGAATGGATTCAGGATCAGAAAACCGGCGAATACCTTACTTGGGAGGCATGCCAGACCTTTTCCGGTTCGTGGGGATATTACCGCGATGAGCAAACCTGGAAATCTCCGCAGATGCTGATTGAGCTTTTGATTAATTCTGTTGCACGGGGTGGAAATCTGTTAATGAATATCGGCCCTACCTCGCGCGGATATATTGATTATCGCGCGGAAGCTGCTTTAAAAGTCTATGCAGACTGGATGAAATATAACAGCCGCTCCATCTATGGTTGTACCATGGCTGAACCGGATTTCAAAGAGCCGCGCGGCTGCCGTTTTACGCAGAGCGAGGACGGAAAAAGACTTTACATACATTTGATGGAATACCCGTTCCAAAACCTGCTCCTCCCGGATATGGCGGACAAAATAGAATATGCGCAGTTCCTGCATGACGGAAGTGAAATTTTGTTTGATGAAAAAACATCGTCGCATTTCAGCGAGGGACGTACAGAAAGTGATGACCTTGTTGCTTTTCGTATTCCGCCTGTTGCGCCGAATGTGATAGACCCTGTTATAGAAGTGATATTGAAGTAAAAAAATAACGGACTGCCAATTTTGGCAGTCCGTTATTTTTTTAATGCTTTTTAATTACGACCATTCCGCAGGTGGGAACATTGAATTTGATAACGCCTTCAAGGTATGACGATACATGCTCCAAGTGAGTACCCATACAGTCATATATATCAACTGTGCCGTAACCGTCAATTTTTTTCGTATCAATATATACGGTTTCGGAATTTCCGCAGTTTATCAGAGTTGCTCTGTGTCTTTCGATTTTATATATTCCCGTTCCGTAATTTACGGCAATTTCACTCGATTCACCTCTTGAGATTATAAGAGCGTATTTTTGGTCGGGGTAAAGTGGTATAAATTCACCGTCAAGTATAAGCTTGTGATTTTTTGACCAGAAATCAAGATAAAATCTCAGCATATCAATATGCTCTTTTGGAGCATGAGCGAGCTTTACTGATATTTGCGGAACGGCAAAGAATGAATTTATAAGCTGTCTTGCCGCACCCTCGGGAGTATCGTTGAAACTCCACATCATCATATCGGAATGAACGGGGCATTTACCCGATGTAAGACGCAGGCTTGTGCTTTCAACTCTGTTTTTAAGTGCGTCGCCCGGGCAGTCGCCGACTCTTATCATGTTTCCGTATGAGAGCATGAGCGGTCCCATGTATGACTGACGAAATTCAATACATATGTTAGGATTGATTTCCTTCAGTGCTGTTGTTGTATCATTCAAAAGCCTTTCAATAGCGTCTTCAAGAGACATAATATCATGCCCCGGCTTTGCGTTTGCGGTTTCGGGAGTAAGCATGAACGAATCTATAAAATCAAGCTTAAATCCATCAAGCTTCCAATCCAATGCCGCTTTTTTGTATATCCCTGTAAGATATTCCCTTACTTCGGGAAATCTCGGGTCAAGGCAATTCCATTCACGGGTATTTCCGTCAAGGAACTTACCCTCAAACCGTTTCCATGCTTTTGAGTATTTGCCGACAAACGGTACGGAATACCATAAAATAACCTTCATTCCAAGCTTGTGTATATCTGATACAAGCTTTGCCATGTCACCGACTTTTTCGGGTTCGGGCTCCCAGTCACCGCAGTAAGCGTATCCGCGGTTGTTGTCCTTTGTCTGCCAGCCGTCGTCAATAATAACGGCTTTCATTCCGAGATTTGCGGCGTGCTTACATTCCAAAATCAATTCCGACGGGCTTAACTGCTGATGAAAATTATACCATGTTGAATACATCGGCAGGCGTGCCGTTTCCGGTATGTAAGCATTTTTAAAGCCGCAGTCTCTGTGCCACCAAAATTGTGAATCCTGTATGGATTTATAGTACGGAACGTGTCTGAAATCAAGACGGAGCAAGGCTTTGTATCTTTTTATGGGGCTTATGGTTTCGGTGAAAAACTCAACAGCGCAGTCGATTACCGCCTCCTCCTCATTTACTCCACTGCGGATAACAAGCGGCGTTTTATAGTCCGATAACGCTATAGTACATACATTATAATCATTATATCCTATAAATGATTTAATAGGTGCGCCCGAAGCGGCTCTTGAACCCTGCTCGTCCTTGTACCAGTTTGCATAAAGCTCATGAGCCGCTCTGCTTGGCGACCATGTGGCTTTTATGTCGGTTATATCAATCTTAAAATCAAGACGGACTTTTTCGGGAATGGTTTCTTCATTGAAATCAATATTAATTTCGGTAAGGATAATACCGCCGTCATTGGAAACTGTTTCGGCGGACATATTATATCCCTTGTTACCGTCCTTGAATACAAAATCTATATCATTCATGTGTTTTCCTCCTGAGAAATCGTTAATTATAAAAATTATACCATAAAGAAACTTTATTGTAAAGTACAATTTTGAATGTTTATTTTGTTATTTTTTTACAAACTCATAGCAATTGCAACCATAATAGGCATGGTTATGACTGAGAACAGAGTGCTGACCGATACAAGCGCCGCCGACAAAGGTACGTCTTTATTGAATTTTTGTGCAAACATGGTTGTAACGGCGGCGGAGGGTGAGGCGACCGCTATTGCGCAGGCTGTCGGAATTGTTCCGCGCATACCGATAAGATACATACAGCCAATCATAAGAGCGGGTGAAATTATCAGTCTGAATATTATTGAAATAACAGACGCTTTGTCTGTAAGTCTTAATGACGCATTTGCGAGGTGATAGCCTATTACAACCATTGGCAGGGGCGTGTTTACGGCGGCAAAATATCCGATTGGTTCGGTTATTACCGACGGCAGTTTTGCAGAAAAAATAAAAATAACAATACCGGCAAAAACACTTATTATACTCGGGTTTTTTATGATTTTTCCGACAGATATATTTTTAAATCCTCCATCCATAAGACACACGCCGTACGTCCAAAGAACCACATTGAATATTGCTATATATGTTGCGCCGTAGAAAACGCCTTCTTCTCCCAGAACCGCTTGCTGTAACGGCAGTGACATATAACCGCAGTTTGAAAATATCGCTCCGAATCGAAGAACTGTTTCTCTCTGCTTGTCCTTATCGTGTATAAGCAGGCATGAAAAAAGAATATTGATTGCAAACGAAGCGAATGACGCCGCTATTGTGATTAACAAGCCTTTAAGCATTTCAGGCTGAAATTCGCGAATGTATGAATTTACGATGACGCACGGCGTAACGATATATAAAATAAAGTCCGTAATTCCTTTTACCGCATTATCGTTGAGAATTTTCACATGGCTGCATAAAAAACCGACTCCGATTAATACAAATAAAATCAAGACCTGATTGCCAATCATAAAAAAATTTTCAAGCATAATAATCCCCATTCCGCATTTATAAACTCTAAATATTGTATCACATTTCTAATAAGATGTAAATAGATTTTTGTGATAGATTAATTTTAAAATAGCAGTCTATTTATGTGCAAAATTAAATATATTTTTATTATCGGTAAACAGCTACATAAAAATGCTGCGTTTTTTGTGCAAAGGGTAAAAAAATTAGAATAATTTATAACATTTTTTAGAAATGTTGTAAATTTGATTGAAAAATGCAAATTTGTGTGTTATAATAAAACAAACTAAAAAACAATGAAAGGAAGTGTGTTTATGGGGGAAATAAAGGATTATAAGTGTCCTTGCTGCGCTGCTCCGCTTGTATTCGATGCGGAAACGCAGAATCTTCACTGCAATTCGTGCGGTAACAATTTTTCACTTGAAAATCTGCAATTGATTGATGAAGCTGACGCAAATACCCGGGAAAATTCAAGGTTTGACTGGGACTCTTATACGCCGAGAGAGTTTGACGGAGAAGAAACTGCAAGTCTTTCGGGCTATACGTGTCCGGCGTGCGGTGCGGAAATTACAGGTGATGATTCGCTCGGTTCAACAGTATGTCCTTACTGCGGAAGTTCCACAATAATTAAAGCGCAGTTTGAGGGTATGTCAAAGCCGGATTATCTGATTCCGTTTAAAATCGACAAGCAAAAAGCAGTGGCGGCATTCGAGGGAAACAGTGCAAAAATGCCATTTTTGCCGAAAGAGTTTAAGAGTAAAAAAAGAATTTCGGAGATGTCTGGAGTTTATGTCCCGTTTTGGATGTTTGACTGTGACTGCGATGCGGCTATTACATATAATGCAGAAAAAATTACGAGCTGGAGCGATTCGGACTATGACTATACAAAGACTGATTATTACAGACTGTTAAGAAGCGGAAAGGTCGGCTTTGCAAATATTCCCGTTGATGCGTCAACGAAAACAGATGATGATTATATAGAGCCGCTCGAACCGTTTAATTATAATGACGCAGTGAATTTTGATATGGCATATTTGTCGGGGTATCTGTCCGATAAATACGATGTATCTGTAGAGGACTCGAAACCTCATGCAAACGAGCGTGTTAAAAACTCTACAGAGGACGCATTTAGAAAAACCGTTGACAGAACATACACTGCGGTTCAGCCGCTGGATTCAAGCATAAGCTTTTCAAACGGTAAAATCAGATATGCTTTGCTGCCGGTATGGATGCTGAACATAAAAGATAAAAATGAGAATTATAAATTTACGGTAAACGGACAAACGGGAAAGGTTGTGGGGAAATATCCTGTTGATAAGTCAAAAAGAAATTTGTATTTTCTGAAAGTACTCGGCATTTCGGGGGCAATATCGGCTGTTATGGCATATGCGGCGTGCTATATCTTGAGATAAGGGGGAATAGTATGAAAAAGAAGATATTTTTATTTGTGTTCATGATAATGATGTTTGCCGTTTCTGCGAGTGCATCCCATGCACCGATTGTTGATGAAGCCGGCTATCTCAGTGATTCCGAAAGAGAAGAACTGAGCCGAAGGCTGGAGGAAATAAGTGATGCGTATGATTTTGACGTTTCGGTTGTGATAGAAGAATATCAGTCCGGCGATTCTGCAATGGAGTCGGCAGATGATATTTATGATAATAACGCATACGGTACGGGTGAGGATAAGGACGGATTAATGCTGTATCTGTCTAAAGAGCCGAGAGAATATCATTTTGTAACCGTCGGCTACGGATTGATTGCATTTAACGGTTACGGACTTACATATCTTGAAGATGAGGTTACTCCTTATCTGAAGAATGATGAGTATTATGAGGCAATAAACGCTTTTGCCGATGCTGCGGACGAACTGCTTGAAATGGCTGTGACGGGTGAGCCGTACGGCTACGGTGAGGATACAAAGGATTTGCGTATCGGAATAATTATAACGGCAATTGCAATTCCGCTGATTGTGGCGTTTGCCATGACAGCGGGCAAATCAAAAAAGATGAACAATGTCGGAAAACAGACACATGCTAAAAATTATATTAAAGAAGGAAGCATGAATGTTGATTTGTCAAGGGACATATATATGTACAGCACAGTAGACAAAACACAAAAAGTAAAATACGACTCTGAGTCCGACGGCGCTCATACAACCTCATCGGGAAGCGTTCACGGCGGAAGAGGCGGAAGTTATTAAAAAATGAAGTTATTAAAAAATAAAGAAAGGATGATATTTTATGAAAAAACTGACAAAAATTATGACAGTATCTGCAATTTTATTGAGTATGGCGGCTGCTGCCGGAGCGGAGACAATGAATTTTTACGATGTACCTGAGGGAGCGTGGTTTTATCAGTATGTAGAAACTGCGTTCAATGGCGGAATACTGAACGGAAAAAAGGAAAACTATTTTGAGCCGAATTCAAATATGACGCTTGGAGAGGCTGCGAAAATTGCGGCAAGCATTCATGCAAGACAAACAGGGCTTGAAGAAGAATTTCAGCCGACAGGTGAAAAGTGGTATGATACATATGTTGATTACTGCCGTTTGAACGGAATAATAGAAGATACTATGGGATTTGACTGGGACAAGGACGCTACACGTGCTGAAATGGCGTATATATTCTCACGCTGCGATACGGTTCCTTATTTTATAAATAACGTACCGTTTACGGATATTCCAGATGTTAGCGAGGAAATGGATTTTGCAAACGAAATTCAAGACTTGTATAATAAGGGAATTGTAAGAGGAAGCAATGAGAATTATGATTTTTACCCCGATTCTTGTATAAAGAGAAGTGAGGTTGCGGCAATTGTGGCGAGAATTTTGGATTCGTCAATGAGAATAGAGCTGCCGAAAGGCTGATAAAAACGGAAGGGAGATTTTTAAATGGGTTTATTGAAAGCCGGAGCCGGAGCACTCGGAGGAGTACTTGCCGACCAATGGAGAGAATACTTTTATTGTGAATCGCTTGATGATGACATTCTTGTTGCAAAGGGCGAAAAGCGCACGGGAGGAAGAAGCTCGAATAAAAGAGGAGAGGACAATATTATATCTAACGGCTCAATAATTGCGGTGAACGAAGGTCAGTGCATGATTATTGTTGAGCAGGGAAAGGTTGTAGACGTTTGTGCCGAACCGGGTGAGTTTGTTTATGATTCGTCAACAGAGCCGAGTATATTTTACGGCAAGCTCGGAGAACAGATAAAGAATACGTTCAGCACAATAGGCAAGCGTTTTACATTTGGCGGAGATGCGGCCAAAGACCAGAGGGTTTATTATTTCAACACAAAAGAAATTTTGGGAAATAAATTCGGAACGGCAACACCGATTCCGTTCAGAGTTGTTGTGAATGAAGCTTTGGGATTTGCACTGTCGGTTGATTTGCGCTGCAACGGCGAGTATTCATATAAAATAGTTGACCCGCTCAGATTCTATACAGCGATAAGCGCAAATGTTGCCGATGTTTATGAACGCAGTCAGATTGACAGTATGCTTAAAAGTGAGTTGCTGAATGCTTTACAGCCTGCTTTCGGCAAATTGGCGGCAAACCGTATACAGTACTATGAAATTCCGATACACACCGAAGAACTTTCGGACGCATTGAATGAGGTTCTTTCAAATAAATGGAGAGAAAAAAGAGGCTTGCAGGTTTGCTCAATGAATATTAATTCCGTGAGCGTTCCCGATGAGCAGAGAAAGAAGATTACCGAATGGGAAGAAACTGCAATGTCGACCAACGAAAGAACAGCGGCAGCTCATTTGACGGCGGCGCAGGCACAGGCTATGAAGGATGCTGCAAACAATCAAGGCGGCATGGGTGCTATGGGCGGATTCGTCGGCATGAATATGGCACAGGGTGCAGCTGCAAATGCAACGGATATGTTTGCAATGGCACGCCATAATGAGCAGCAGTCACAGCAGGTTCAGCAGCCGCAGCAAGGCGGATGGACGTGCGAGTGCGGAACGGCAAATACGGGAAAGTTTTGTCAGAACTGCGGAAAACCTAAGCCGGAGGCTAATTCATGGCTTTGCTCATGCGGAACAGCAAACACAGGCAAATTCTGTCAAAACTGCGGAAAGCCAAAGCTGTCGGGTTTCAAGTGCGATAAGTGCGGCTGGATACCCGAAGACCCGTCAAACCCTCCTAAGTTCTGCCCTGAATGCGGAGACCCGTTTGATGAAAATGATAAAATGTAATTTTATACAATGAACATATCCGAAAATTCAAAAATTATTCATAAAACACAAAAAAATTTACAATATTGTCTTGATTTTATAACAAAAAAGTGATATTATAATATAGGTGTGTTTTATAAATAAAAACACAGGAGCAAAAAGCTCCGAAAATACTTTATTAGGAGGAGAATTCCGATGAACAGAAAAATGAAAACGATGGACGGTAACAACGCTGCCGCATATGCTTCGTATGCGTTTACGGACGTTGCTGCCATCTATCCTATCACACCTTCATCAACAATGGCGGAAGTTACAGATAAATGGGCTGCTGCCGGAATGAAAAACATATTCGGTCAGCCTGTAAAGGTTGTGGAAATGCAGTCGGAGGCAGGTGCCGCAGGTACGGTACACGGTTCACTTACGGCAGGTGCATTGACAACGACATATACGGCTTCACAGGGCTTGCTTCTTATGATACCGAATATGTATAAAATTGCAGGTGAATTGTTACCGTGCGTATTCAATGTATCGGCAAGAACACTTGCATCGCACGCATTGTCAATTTTCGGAGACCATCAGGACGTTATGGCCTGTCGTCAGACGGGATTTGCAATGCTTGCTTCGACAAATCCGCAGGAAGCTATGGATTTGGGAGCGGTTGCGCATCTTGCAACAATAAAGGGAAAAGTTCCTTTCCTTCATTTCTTCGACGGTTTCAGAACGTCGCATGAATACCAGAAGGTTGCTTGCTGGGATTATAAAGACCTTGAGGATATGCTGGATAAGGACGCTTTGGCTGAATTCAGACACGGCTCGCTTAACCCTGAACATCCGGCACAGAGAGGTACTGCACAGAACGGCGATATATTCTTCCAGGCAAAGGAAGCAGTAAATAAATATTATGAAGCTATTCCTGAAATTACCCTGGAATACATGAACAAGGTAAACGAGAAAATCGGTACGGATTACAAATTGTTCAACTACTACGGTGCTGAGGACGCAGAACACATTATTGTTGCTATGGGTTCGGCTACGGATACAATCGCAGAGACAATCGACTACATGAATGCACGTGGTGCAAAGGTAGGTATGATAAGAGTTCGTCTTTACAGACCGTTTTCAATCAAGCATTTTACAGAGGTTATTCCTTCAACGGTTAAGACAATCAGCGTTCTTGACAGAACAAAGGAATCGGGTGCAATCGGTGAGCCTTTGTATCTTGATGTTGTTTCGGCAGTTGCGGAGGCAGGCTTGAATGTTAAGGTTCTTGGCGGACGTTACGGTCTTGCGTCAAAGGATACAACACCGGCTCAGATTGTTGCTGTATTCAAGAATGAAACAAAGAATCACTTCACAATCGGTATTGAAGATGATGTTACAAATCACTCACTTGAAATCGGCGAAAATCCCGATACAACTCCGGCAGGTATCACAAGCTGTAAATTCTGGGGTCTTGGTGCGGACGGTACTGTCGGTGCTAACAAGAATTCGGTTAAGATTATAGGCGACCACACAGACATGAACGTTCAGGCGTATTTTGACTATGACTCAAAGAAGTCGGGCGGCTTGACATGTTCACATCTTCGTTTCGGACATCCGAAAATCACTTCGACGTATCTTATCTCGAAGGCAGACTTCGTTGCCTGTCATAAGGCTTCATACATCAGAACATACGATATGGTTCAGGATGTTAAGCCGGGCGGTGTATTCCTGCTGAACTGCTCATGGGGACCTGAAGAGCTTGAAGAACATTTGCCGGGTCAGGTAAAGAGATATATTGCCGAAAACAATATTCACTTCTACACGATAGATGGCGTTAAGATTGGTAAGGAAATCGGTCTTGGAAACAGAATCAATACTGTATTGCAGTCAGCGTTCTTTACTCTTGCAAAGATTATTCCTGAGGAAGATGCTATTCAGTATATGAAAGACGCCGCTACAGCTTCATATTCAAAGAAGGGTGAAGCTATAGTTAAGATGAATCATGACGCTATAGATGCAGGTGCACAGCAGATTGTTAAGGTTGATGTTCCCGAAAGCTGGAAGAATGCTAAGGACGAAGACCTTTCGGTTAAATTTGAGGGTGACGGTGAGCTTATAGATTACGTAAACAGCGTATTGGGACCCGTAAGCCAGTTTAACGGTGCTAAGCTCCCTGTTTCGACATTTGTACCTTATGTAAACGGACAAGTTCCTCTTGGTTCGGCTGCATTTGAAAAGAGAGGTATAGCAATCGACGTTCCCGAATGGAATGCAGATACTTGTATTCAGTGCGGAAACTGTTCATATGTATGTCCTCATGCTTGTATCCGTCCTGTTGTTCTTACAAAGGAAGAGCTTGACAATGCACCCGAGGGCATCAAGTACAAGAATGCTATGCAGCTTGACGGTTTGTATTACACAATGGCTATATCGGTTCTTGACTGTACAGGATGCGGAAGCTGTGCTAACGTATGTCCGGCAAATAAGAAGAATCCGACGCTTGTTATGAAACCGCTTGACTCACAGCTTGATGAACAGGCTAACTTTGATTATGCTGTTAAGCTTCCCGAGAAACCTGAAGTTGCAGCTAAGTTCCCTGAAACAAAGGTTAAGGGTTCACAGTTCAAGAAACCTTATCTTGAATTCTCGGGCGCTTGTGCAGGCTGCGGTGAGACGCCTTATGCTAAGCTTGTTACACAGTTGTTCGGTGACAGAATGTTCATTGCAAACGCTACGGGATGTTCGTCGATTTGGGGCGGTTCTGCTCCTTCAACGCCGTACTGTGCAAATGGTGAGGGTCACGGTCCTGCATGGGCTAACTCGTTGTTTGAGGACAATGCAGAATTTGGTTTGGGTATGTATATTGCTCAAAACACATTGAGAGAAAGAAATATTGAAAAGCTTGAAAAGATAGCTGCTGAAAATGCAGACGTTAAGCCGGCTGTTGATAAGTTTATCGAAACAAAGAACGAGGCTGCCGCAAACAGAGTTGCAACCGATGAGCTTTTGAAGGCAATTGCTAATATCTCATCACAGGAAGCAAAAGATGTTCTTGCAGATAAAGAATACTTGTCAAAGAAGTCCTGCTGGATATTCGGCGGTGACGGCTGGGCATATGATATCGGTTTCGGCGGTGTTGACCATGCTCTTGCATCGGGCGAGGATATAAATATTCTTGTATTTGATACAGAGGTTTATTCAAACACAGGCGGACAGTCATCAAAGGCTACACCGACAGGCGCTATTGCACAGTTTGCAGCAGCAGGTAAGGAAGTTAAGAAGAAAGACTTGGCTGCAATTGCTATGTCGTACGGATATATCTATGTTGCACAGGTTGCACAGGGTGCTAACCCGCAGCAGTGTCTGAATGCTATGGTTGAAGCTGAAAGCTATCACGGTCCTTCGTTGATTATCGCATATGCTCCGTGTATCAACCACGGTATCAAGGGTGGTATGTCAATAGCTCAGACGGAGGAAAAGAAGGCTGTAGACGCAGGCTACTGGCACTTGTTCAGATTTGACCCGAGACTTGCGCTTGAGGGTAAGAATCCGTTCCATTTAGACTCAAAAGCTCCTACAATGGATTATGAGGACTTTATCATGGGCGAGGTTCGTTACAACTCACTTGCTCGTTCAAATCCTGAAAGAGCTAAGGAATTGTTCGCAAAGGCTAAGAAGAATGCAGAAGAAAAGTATGCAAAGCTTGTAAAATTGGCAGAGGCTGAATAATTTGATATAAAAATGAGTTGCCGCATTAATGCGGCAACTCATTTTTTAGATGCAGATTGGTGCACAGAGGGTTAAATTTGTACCTCTATATTGCGTTCTGTATTAAATGCAGCAGTCCTCTTTTTAAAGAACTCTTATTGTATTTATTGTACCGGCAAGAGCGTCGCCCATTTGCTTGTATCCGACTTCATTGGGGTGAACCCAGTTACTTTGATGAATAACTGTTTCGGTTGAATATATATTCGGCTTAACGCCCACGGTTGCAAATCCGAAATCGGGGTCGCATACGGCAAGCATGGTACAAACAAAAATGCCTTCCTCACGTCTGTTGTCAAATTTTTCAAGAATTGCCTTTACGCCCATTTTTATATTATATTCATACTGCTTTGATGTTGCTCTGAAGCCTCTGATACCCCAGCTGTACTGTTCTGCACCGCATACGGGCAGATTAATAATTACCTTTGAGCCCGTTTTCAATACGTTGTCAATCATTTTCGTAAGATTATATATGTAGCTGTCAACGGCGGCCTGCGTTTGAGCGTAAGGTATTTGCTGAAGCTCGTTTGCGCCGAACAAAATTGAAACGATGTCTGGAACATCATAGTTAAAGCGCTCAAGATATTTTTTAAAATCGAACTCAAATTCGGGTTTTTCTTTTATAAATTCAAAATTACCGTTTGAATATTTGTATAGATCACCGTCTTTAAGACAATACATTCCGTCTTTTATATCCTCATATGTAAATCCGGTGAATGAATACAGCTCAAAATGATTTTTTACGCCGTTCCAGAATGTTAAATTTCCGTAGTAATCTTTGCCGTCTATGCCTTTGGGAAAAAGAAACGGGGAAGGGCAGTCTGAGTCAAATTCTGTAAAATATCTTTCACATGTCCAGCCTCCTCTGCCTTCATGATTTACGTTCATTTTTGAGCGTTTCAAGCCAAGCAACCGTATATTTCTGGCTTTTAAAGCCGCCTGATGAATATAAACCTCGCCCTGCGTCATACTGTCTCCGATGCAAAGCAAAGTGGTTTCGTCATACGGTTTTTGCTGTACTATGTCAATTACACATGATTTTTCGGCAATCAATTCTCCGTACGGTGCATAAATCAGAATTTTAAAATCAAATGACGGGGGAAGCTTATCAAAGTTGCTTAATCTCCAGCAATTACCGAGATTATTTCCGTATTCACAGTCAATCTGAATGTCATACTTCTCTGAATAAGGATATATAATATTTTTGTAATATATCGAAAATTCGTCAAAATATGTAACAATATCCTGATTTGCAATATCTCTGAGTACAGATATTCTGCTTGGAAGTAAAATAAGTATTTTATTCATATATAACACATCCTTTTCTGAGGTTATTTTATCATAAACAGTTATGTTTGTCAATAAATTCTATTTTATGCAAATAGTTAAAAACTGTATAAAACAAATGTCAAAAAAATGTTGAATTTGACAAAATGAAAAAAAATAAAATATTGGTATTGACAAATATAATTAGTTGTGCTAAACTAACTTATATAAGTTAGAAATAACTAACTGCATAATGCAAACGGGATAGGATAAATCCTGAAAGAACGGAGGGTAAAAAATGATGCCGCTTAGTTTAGCAAATGTGGGTGAAAACAATATTATAAAAAAAATCGGCGGTAAGCCGGAGGTCAAGAAGCACCTGGAAAATCTGGGCTTTGTCGTGGGCGGAAACGTTCAGGTTGTCAGTACGC
>CAKSGG010000076.1 GCA_934454215.1 uncultured Clostridia bacterium | reverse complement strand
ATTTTAATGTAAGTGAAAATGAAATTTCAAAATTGCATAAAGCAGGAGAAATACATGAAATAGATGACGGAACTTCGGCGTTTTATTACGATGGTGCTTATTATGTTTCTTGGGTCGGCGGATACGGCGGACCTTATGACAGCGTTGTAAGCCGTAATATTACCGCTGATTACGGCAACGGAAAATACGGAATTCATTTTAAATGCAAATGGGATTTTGACGGCAATACGTTTGATATATACTGTGTAGCTAAAAAGAGTGATGAATATGCAAGTAATGCGTGGTGTGTATATTCTGTTTCAAATGAAGATAATAACAAAATTAAAGTAATATTAGACGGCAGTCGTCTTTACTTTGAACAAGACCCTATAATAAAGGATGACAGAACTCTTGTTCCTATGCGAGCTATATTTGAAGCTATGGGGGCAGATGTTGACTGGGACGGAAATACACGGACAATTACCGGTAAAAGGGCATCGACTCAGATAAAAATGCAGATTGGAAGCAGGGTTTTGGAGAAAAACGGAATCAGTATTTATCTTGATGTGCCGGCTCAACTGATAGACGGCTATACGATGATTCCCGTTCGTGCCGTAGCTGAATCGTTTGGCTCAAGCGTGGACTGGGATAATGCTGCAAAGATTGTATATATAGATACACATTAAGATAATACTGCAGCTTGCATGAATAAAGAAAGGAAAGATATAATGAATAATATACAGGTGCTTCCCGTAGTTCCGATGAGGGGACTTGTGGTATTTCCGAATATGACACTGAATTTTGATGCAGGGCGCGATACGTCGGTAAAGGCTCTTGAAAGAGCAGCTGACGAGGATACGGAAGTACTTTTGATAGCACAAAAAAATCCCGAAACAAACGTACCTGAAATGAAAGATATGTACGGAGTAGGGACTATAGTAAGAATAAAACAGGTAATGAAACTTCCGGGCGACGGAGTACGTGTAATTGTTGAAGGATTAAGAAGGGGCGCATTGCGTGAGATTGTGTCGGTAACGCCGTATTTTAACGGTGCGGTTGAGGAGCTTGCGGAATTCGGTATTACGGGAGAAAATGTAAACGAAGCATATCTGAGACAGATAAAGCATAGCTATGAGGAGTGCTTTACTCAAATGTCAAAGGCAAGGGCAGACCAGTTTATGGCGGTTATGGCATGTGAGAATCTGTCTGTGCTGTGTGATATTATTGCGGCAGGTCTTGATTTTAAGACGGAAACAAAGCAGGCGGTACTTGAAGAACTTGATATTTGTGCAAGAGCTGAAATGGTTTTGCTTGAATTGAAAAATCTTAAACAGGTTGTAGAGCTTGAAAATAAAATATCAAAGCGCGTAAAGGCTAATATAGACAAAAATCAGCGTGAATATTATCTGCGTGAGCAACTGAAAGTAATAAACGAGGAGCTGGGCGAGGGCGCAGACCCTGTTGCGGAATCCGATGAGTACGCCGAAAAAGTCAAAAAGCTTAAAGCTCCGAAAGAGACTAAGGAAAAATTGCTCAAAGAGGTATCAAGATTTGCAAAGCTTGCTCCGTCGTCGGCTGAAAGCGGAGTGCTGAGAAACTATCTCGATACCGTTCTTGAGATGCCGTGGAATAAAATGACAAAGGAAGTTTTTGATATAAATACTGCGGAAAAAATTCTTGACGAAGACCACTACGGACTTGAAAAAGTAAAAGAAAGAATTGTGGAATATCTTGCGGTCAGAAACTTTACCGGCGGAAAATCGACGGCAATACTGTGTCTTGTAGGACCTCCCGGTGTAGGAAAAACATCTGTTGCGAAATCCATAGCGAGAGCGCTGGGAAGAAAATACGTAAGAGTATCTTTGGGCGGAATACATGATGAGGCTGATATAAGAGGTCACAGAAAGACATATATAGGCGCTATGGAGGGTCGTATTATGTCAGCGGTAAAGGAAGCGAAAACAAAGAATCCGCTTATACTTCTTGACGAGATTGATAAAATGGGAACAGATTATAAGGGCGACCCGTCCGCAGCGTTGCTCGAAGTGCTTGATTATGAGCAAAATTCAGCATTTAGAGACCATTATCTTGAAGTGCCGTTTGATTTGTCAAATGTTTTGTTTATAACAACGGCGAATACGGTCGAAACAATATCAAGACCTTTACTTGACAGAATGGAGGTTATAGAGCTTTCAGGATATACGTATAAGGAAAAATTTGAGATTGCGAAAAATTATCTTGTAAAAAAAGCTATTGAAAAGAACGGCTTGAATAATAAACAGTTAAAAATATCGGATGATGCGTTAAAGGATATAATTGATTATTATACACGTGAAGCAGGCGTGAGAAAGCTGGAACAGACGCTTAATTCAATTGCAAGAAAGGCGGCAAAACGGCTTCTTGAAACAGATAAAAAATCGCTGCGTATTACGGCAAAAAATCTTGAAGAATATATAGGAAAACACCGTTATCACATCGAGATGATGAACGAGAAAAAAGAAGTCGGAGTTGTAAGGGGGCTGGCATGGACGTCTGTAGGCGGTGAAACTCTGTCCGTTGAGGTAAACGTAATGGACGGAACGGGCAAAATTGAGCTTACGGGTAAGCTGGGCGACGTTATGAAAGAGTCGGCAATGGCTGCAATAAGTTATATCCGTTCAAAGGCAAATGAGTTTGGTATAGACGGACGCTTTTATAAAAATAAGGATATACATATCCATGTTCCCGAGGGCGCTGTGCCCAAGGACGGACCGTCGGCGGGAATTACAATTGCAACGGCTGTTGTAAGTGCTTTGAGCGGAAAGCCTGTCAGAAACGATATTGCAATGACGGGTGAGATTACTCTGCGCGGCAGAGTTCTTCCGATAGGCGGATTAAAGGAAAAATCGCTTGCGGCATACAGAGCCGGAATAAGAACGGTGATAATTCCCGAAGAAAACAAACCCGATATTGACGATATTCCTCAGGAAATAAAAGGCGAAATTAAATTTATTCCCGTATCGGATATGGGAAATGTTCTTGAATATGCGCTTGCATAAAAACTGTAACGGGACTGCCGCATTTTTGCGGCAGTCCCGTTCTTAAGTATTAGTCACACATACAAGTAACGATAACGATAATGATAAGAACCCAAAGTATCATATCAAGGTCAAAGTTGCATCCGCCTCCGCCGCATCCGCAACCGCAGCTGTTATTATTGTTGCAGCATTCATTCATTGTTTTTGCGCCTCCTTTCTTGTGGATTGTAATGTATACTATGTTTTTTTCTTAAAAAGTGTTCCGTTATCAAAATAAAAATAAAAAACGCTTAAAAATACTTGAAATTTTTGTATAGACGTGGTATAATATAATATTATGTAGAGGGGAGCGGACATTTTGAACAGAGAAAAGATAGCAAGAATTAACGAGCTTGCAAAAAAATCGAAAACAGAGGGTCTGACAATTGAGGAAAGAGCGGAGCAGGCTGTGCTGCGTAAGGAATATCTTGATGCAATAAAAAGAAATTTTAAAGCTACTCTCGATAATATAGAATTTACGGATAAAAAATAAAGGGGGATTTATATTATGGCGCTTATTTTACCCGATGGCTACCGTTCCGAAATGAATGGGAGAAGAACCGAGGCGGCAATAAAGTCGATTAAAGATACATTTCAAAAGGAGATTACAAGTGCGCTGAATTTACAGCGTATATCGGCACCGCTGTTTGTAAGACCCGAAACGGGGCTTAACGATAACCTGAACGGAGTTGAAAGACCTGTAAGCTTTGATGCGCCGGGTGCGGGCTGTACATTGGAAATAGTACATTCGCTTGCAAAATGGAAAAGAATGACTTTGGGCAAATACGGCTTTTCAAAGGGCGAGGGTCTTTATACCGATATGAATGCAATAAGACGTGATGAAGAACTTGATAATCTTCATTCAATTTACGTTGACCAGTGGGACTGGGAGGCTGTTATTGATAAAGCGGACAGAAATGTAAATACGCTTAAGGAAACGGTAAAAAAGATTTATTCCGCAATAAAATCAACGCATAAGCTTATTAAACAGCAATATCCCGAAATCAATACGGAATTTCCCGAGGATATAACTTTCATTACCACTCAGGAGCTGGAGGATATGTACCCCGATTTAGAGCCGAAAGCAAGAGAGGATAAGCTGCTGCGTGAAAAGAAAGCTGTATTTTTAATGCAGATAGGCAAAACGCTGAAATCGGGCAAAAAGCATGACGGACGTGCACCCGACTATGATGATTGGGAGCTGAACGGAGATATACTTGTTTACTATCCGCTGCTTGATATTTCATTTGAACTTTCAAGCATGGGGATAAGAGTTGACGAGGAAGCGCTGAAAAAGCAGATTGCCGAGGCAGGCTGCGAAGAAAGACTGAATATGGACTTCCACAAAAAATTGCTGAACTGTGAATTGCCGTATACAATCGGCGGCGGAATAGGTCAGTCAAGACTGTGCATGATAATGCTCGGCAAGGCTCATATAGGCGAGGTTCAGGCATCGGTATGGGGCGATGACATGATAAAGACGTGTAAGGAACACGGGATAAATTTAATATAAATCCTTCGGAGGGAGTGGATATAATATGACTACATTGATAAAAAAGCTGTATCGCAGCACCGATGAATTTGGCGGTAAACAGGTTACTGTTTCAGGCTGGATACGCAATATAAGAGTGTCGAAAAATTTCGGCTTTATTGAAATAAATGACGGAAGCTTTTTCAAAACCTTGCAGATTGTTATTGAAGATGAAAAGCTTGATAATTTTAAAGAGCTTTCAAAGCTGAATGTCGGTGCGTCAATAACGGCAGCGGGAATTTTGGAGCTTACGCCGGAGGCGAAACAGCCGTTTGAGCTTAAAGCCGATGACGTTGTGATTGACGGTCAGTCAACGCCCGATTACCCTTTGCAGAAAAAGAGACATTCATTTGAATATCTCAGAACTATTGCACATCTTCGTCCGAGAACGAATACGTTTGCAGCGGTTTTCAGAATCCGTTCAATGATTGCATATGCGATTCATCAGTTCTTCCAGGACAGAGGGTTTGTTTATGTTCATACACCGATTATAACGGGCAGTGACTGTGAGGGTGCCGGCGAGATGTTCAGGGTAACAACTCTCGATATGGACAACGTTCCCAAAAATGATGAGGGCAAGGCTGATTTTTCAAAGGATTTCTTCGGTAAATCGACCAACCTTACGGTAAGCGGTCAGCTTAATGTTGAGACGTTTTGTATGGCGTTCAGAAATGTGTATACATTCGGTCCTACATTCAGAGCGGAAAATTCAAACACAACACGTCATGCGGCTGAATTTTGGATGATTGAGCCGGAAATTGCGTTTGCTGATTTGGCTGATGATATGGATTTGGCAGAGGCTATGCTGAAATATATAATCAATTATTGCTTGGAAAATGCGCCCGAGGAAATGGCATTTTTCAATCAGTTTGTGGACAAGGGTTTGCTTGACCGCTTGAATAATGTTGTATCAAATGATTTTGCAAGAATAACATATACTGAGGCAATTGATATATTGAAAAAGCACAGCGATAAGTTTGACTATAAACCCGAATGGGGCTGCGATTTGCAGACGGAGCATGAAAGATTTCTGACTGAAGAGGTTTATAAGCGTCCAGTGTTTGTAACCGATTATCCGAAAGAGATAAAAGCATTCTACATGAAACTTAACGATGACAAAAAGACGGTTGCTGCTATGGATTTGCTTGTTCCGGGTATAGGCGAGATTGTAGGCGGAAGCCAGAGAGAAGAGAATTATGATGTTCTTGTTCAGAAAATGCGTGACTGCGGATTGAACGAGGAGGATTATGAATTTTATCTTGACTTGAGAAAATACGGAACAAATAAACATGCGGGCTTTGGTTTGGGATTTGAAAGAGCCGTTATGTATATAACGGGAATGCAGAATATAAGAGACGTGCTGCCCTTCCCGAGAACGGTCGGAACAGCAGAATATTAAAAATCAAGGCTGTTGGATTTGGCGATATGTCAAATACAGCAGTCTTTCGGTTTATATAGAGAATGGAGAAATGAAATGGTTAAAATTATATATGTAATATGCTTTTTTGCCGCCGCTTTTTTTGCCTATAGATTTAATATATGGCTCGGTATTGCGGTAAGCATTGCGGCTTTGATTTACGGAATAACTGTTTTTTTACCGGCATGGTGGTCGCTGCAGGCACAGCGTGCGTTCGGCGAGGGAGATTTTAAAAAAGCGGAAAAGCTATTCAAAAAATCAATAGATACAGGCAAAGAGAGCATGAGTGTGCGTATAAGCTATGCTTATGTTTTGATGAGAACGGGTAAATTTGACGAGGCGGAAAAAATACTTGACGTAATTATAAGGACAAAAAATCCGAAGTTTGAAAAAGACAGAAGAACAGCAAAACAGCAAAGATGTATGGTTTATTATAAGCAGGGACGGCTTGACGAAGCGCTTGAGGACGCTATGGAAATGTTCAACGGCGGATATAAAAACACACAGCTTTACGGTATGATAGGCTATTTTAAACTTATCGGAGGTGATAATCTTGCCGACGCTACTAAATTCTGTGAAGAAGCGTATGACTATAACAGCGACGACCGTGACATAACGGACAATCTTTCACTTTGCTATTATGAAAACGGCTATTATGAAAAAGCGGAGGAATTGTCGGATAAGATAATAAAAGAAGCTCCTAAATTTGTTGAGGCGTATTATCACGGCGCACAGATTGCAATGAAACGGGGTAAATATAGAAAGGCGCAGGAACTGATGTCGCATTTAGATGATTGCAGATGGTCGGAAATGACGACGGTTTCGCATGAGGAAACAGAGGAACTGAATAAACAGATAGAGAGAAAACTAAGGTCGGGTATAAAATATGAGTAAAACACCGCTTGCAGATCGCATACGTCCTCAAAAGCTTGATGAGGTTTGCGGACAGTCTCATCTCATAGGAGAGGGAAAATTACTTAGAAACATAATTGAAAAAAATGAAATTCCGAATATGATTTTTTACGGACCGTCGGGAGTGGGGAAGACAACTATAGCGAATATCATTGCGGCACGTTCCGGAAAAACACTGCGCAGACTGAACGCAACAAATGCGTCAGTGAGTGATATTAAAGAGATTGTGTCAACGCTTGATTCTTTTCTTGCGCCCGAGGGCGTACTGCTGTATCTTGATGAGATTCAGCATTTTAATAAAAAGCAGCAGCAGTCATTACTGGAGTTTATGGAAAACGGAAAAATAACGCTGATTGCAAGCACTACCGAAAATCCGTATTTTTATATTTACAATGCTGTTTTGTCAAGAAGTGTTGTATTTGAATTTAAGCCGCTTGAGCCTGATGATGTAAAAAAAGCGCTTGAAAGGGCTGCCGATATTCTCAAAAATGAAGATTATTCAATGTATAACGTTACAATTGAGGAGGGAGTTCTTACACATCTTGCACATGCCGCAAACGGTGATGTGAGAAAGGCGTTAAATTCATTGGAAATTGCATTTCTTGCAGCAAAGCCCGATGTAGACAGCAATATGACAATAACGCTTGAAACGGCGGAGCAGGCCACACAGAGAAAGGCAATGCGCTATGATAAGGACGGAGACAGCCACTACGACCTTTTAAGTGCGTTTCAGAAGTCAATCAGAGGTTCTGACCCCGATGCAGGAATACATTATCTTGCAAGACTTGTCAGTGCGGGGGATTTACAGATAATCTGCCGCCGATTGCTTGTTATTGCGTCGGAGGACGTGGGATTGGCGTATCCGCAGGCTGCACCGATTGTAAAGGCTTGTGTTGACAGTGCATTGCAGCTCGGATTTCCCGAAGCGCAGATACCTCTTGCACAGGCGGTTATTTTGCTTGCGACAGCGCCCAAATCAAACAGTGCGGTTTGTGCGATAGATGCGGCAATGAGAGATTTGTCAACGATTGACACGGGTGATGTTCCGGCGCATTTAAAGGATTCGCATTATGGCGGTGCGCAGAAAATGGGACATGGAATAGGCTATAAATATGCGCATGAATACCCTAACCATTACGTAAAACAGCAATATCTGCCCGATAATATCAAGAACAAAAAATATTACGAGTACGGACCGAATAAGACAGAGCAAGCGGCAAAGGCGTATTGGGATAAAATAAAATAATGTATATAACTTCCGTAAATTGGGATAATAATTATATCTGTATTTATGGAGGTTTGTCATGAAAGAAAGGATAAAAAACGGAAGGGGAAAATTGTGCCTGATTATATCGGCATTTGTGTACGGACTTGCGCCGATTTTGGCGAAGGTAACGTATTCTGGCGGTGCTGGAGCAGTGACGCTTGCATTTTTGCGTGCGTTTTTGACCGTACCGCTTTTATTTATTCTTATGAAAGTAAATAATATTCCGCTCCGTCTTACCAAAAGAGAAATGAAAAGCGTTACGGTTTTGGGAATATTCGGCGGCGCCGTTCCGATTATTTTGTTATACCTTTCGTACGGACATATTTCAACGGGATTGGCAACAACACTTCATTTTATATATCCTGTGGTAATAGTGTTTGCGTCTGCATTTGTATATCATGAACGGATAAGATATACTACAATAATTGCGTCGATGCTTGTTACTGTGGGGATATTCATGTTTGTTGATATAAATAATTCTTCTGACAGAATAGGGATAATACTGGCGCTCTTGTCGGGCGTGTTTTACAGCTTTTATGTACTGTATATGGATAAATCGGGACTGGACGGAATGGATTATATAAAGCTTACGTTTTATACAATGATAATAATAAGCATATCAACGCTTATTTTCGGAGTTATAGTTCATGGAATATCATTTGAAATGACAACAAAGGCTTGGATATACGCATTGCTTATATCGGTTCTTGTAACACTGCTGGCAATGCCGCTGTTTCAGGCAGGAGTAAAATATGAGGGTGCGTCTACCGCAGGCATATTATCTACGCTCGAACCTATAACGACAATGATTCTGGGTGCTGTGTTTTTAGGCGAGTTTATAGGAACAATGCAGTATATCGGAGGTTTGCTGATACTTTCGGGGGTTGCGGCAGTTCAGATGTACAGATAAGGGGCTGTTAATCAGCCCCTGTTTTGTTCATATAAATCAAATAGTGCGTTTGTAACATCATGCGCATTTTCAAGACGCAGATAGTCGTCTGCTTTGCCGTCAAGATAATCATAAAAATTCTTTATTACATGTTGATGCCCCATACCCCAGTATGCTTTTTCGCCGTTGCGTATTAAGTCATTTGCAAGTATTTCGGCTTGATTTTCTCTGATAAGCATAAGCATATTGTCACCATAGCGCAGTACGCAGTTTTCAAATACCGCCTCAATTCTGGGAGGTGAGTTGAGGGGCGAGCAGTTTGTGGCGTAAAAGCAGGCATTTACGCCCGATTTTGTTTTAATGACCGCTTCCGCAGTATCTTCAACCTCAATGCAGTTTCCGAGCATATGCGTTGCTATTTTGCCTTTCAGACTGCTGTATCCTCCGCCGAGCCAGCATAACAAATCAAGTGTGTGAACTGCCTGATTAATCATAAGCCCGCCGCCCTCGGTAGCCCATTTACCTCTCCATGAGTCCTGTGCGTAATATTTTTCGTCACGGTTCCATGTAAGAAATGCGTTAAGCGTTATCGGTTTCCCAAATGTATTGCTGTCAATAAGCTCTTTCATCTTCACAATTCCGGGGTTTGTACGGTTTTGCAGCATAATACAGATTTCTTTATTGCCATTGTATGCAAACAGCTTTTCCGCCTCTGCTCTGTTTATACCGACAGGCTTTTCAAGAACAACGTGCTTGCCATGCTCCAATGTTTTAAGAGCCATGGCAACATGAAGAAAATGCGGTGTGCAAATGTGAATAACATCTATTGAACTGTCATTTAAAACATCATTAAAATCTGTAAATTTTGCATGACTGCCTGATTTTTGCAGACGTTCGGTATTGCAGTCGCAGACGTCAAACGATATTTGGCAGTTTTCCAAAGCAGCGGCATGAATCGGACCTATTGCTCCGTAGCCGACTATGCAGGATTTTTTCATAATTGTTTGTCTCCTTTTTCTTTTCTAAAAAGATTATATATCCAAAATAGCATAATGTCAATAGCTTACAGCGATAAAATGAAAATTATTGAATTATCGTTTTTGTAATGCGCTGTCAGTGTACCGCCGTTTGTTTCCGCCAAAGCTCTTGCGGCTGAAAGTCCTATACCGTATCCGCCGTTTTTCTGCGTTCTGGAGGAGTCACCTCTGTAGAAACGCTCAAACATTTTTTCGGGATTATCCTCTGTTACGGTGCAGGTGTTCAGAATACTGAAAACCGCTTTATGACCGTCGGTTTCGAGCGTGACCGAAATATATCCGTCTGTATATTTAACCGCATTATCAATAAGAATATTTGCAATCTGAACAATATTTTCACGATTTGCATATACGTTGATTTTAGGTTTTATATCAATGTCAAATTTGATGTTTTTTATTGAAATAGACTCCTTAAAGGTTTGCAATGCGCTGTCTATTGCATCGCTTATGCAAAATTCGGTTTTGGGAAAATCAATTCCCGATTCGTCAGCCTTTGCAAGGGTCAGCATATTTTGCATAAGCCCCGATAACCGCTGAACTTGCGCACGAATATTTATGCTCCATTTGTTTTTGCCGTTATAAAGCTCCATTGCGTCGGTGTTTGCAAGTATTATAGAAAGTGGAGTTTTCAGTTCATGCCCTGCATTCGTTATGAATTGCTTTTGTTTTTCGATATTTTCGGCAATGGGTTTTATTGCTTTTTTTGAAAGCGGTATGACGATAAGCAGCATTATAAGCCAGCTTATAACAAATATCGCCATGGATATGGCAAATACTCTTGAAAGCGTATTCAGCTCGTTTGATGTATCAAGAAAAACTATAAGTTCCGAATTGTCATCAAGCTTTGTAAGGCTGAATTTAAACTCCTGATATTTCCCTTTTGTGCGTCCTTTCGCATATTTTGCCGCAACGGCGGCATATTCGGCGTTTACGGGAGGCGACTTTTCAAGCTTTAATTCCGAAATTTCACCGTTACTGTCAAGTTTCACAGTGAAATATCTCAAAAATTTAGGAATATCGTTTGGCGGAGTATGTGAAATATTCGGTACTTTAAAGCCGAAAGAATTGATTTCCTGCATAGCTATACGTTCCAACATTTTATTGCTTTGATTATTTGTGGATATATAATTCATTATATTACTGGCGTTTACAAATGCAATTAAAAGAATGGAAATTGCAATCATTGCCGTAACAACAAACTGTTTATGAAGCTTTTTTATCATAGCGCCCTCCGTTTCAGTTTATCTGTTCAAGAGTATAGCCCACATTCCGTTTTGTTTTTATTTCCACATTCGCATTAAGCGACGCAAGCCGTTTCCGCAGATACGATACATAAACCCAAACTACGCCTATTTCGGCATCTGTATCATAACCCCATATTTTTACAAGCAAATCCTCTGTTGAAAGACACATTCCCTGATTAACCATAAGAATTTCCATAAGCTGATATTCAAGTTTGGGGAGAACGACCGAATTGCCGTTACAGCTTAATTCATAGCTGAACGGATTTAACGATATATTTCCGCAGGTGATGATATTCGGTTTGAAATCCTCACGGCGGCGGAGCATAGCTCGGATTCTTGCCAAAAGCTCGCCCATATCGAACGGCTTTGCGAGATAATCGTCAGCACCCATATCAAGCCCCTGTATTTTATCTTCTATTTCACTTTTTGCCGAAAGCAGAAGCACGGGAGTATGACAGCCCTTTTCACGCAGACTGCGCAAAACCTCAAGCCCGTCCTTTTTGGGCATCATTATATCAAGAATTATGCCGTCATAATGTTCAAGCTCCGCATAGGCAAGAGCTTCTTCGCCGTCATATACTGCGTCTACGATATATTTGTGGTATGTCAGAATATCGACAACTGCGTCGGAAAGTCCGACCTCGTCTTCAGCGTATAAAAGCTTCATGGCTGTACCTCCTATTTATATTTAAAATGATTTATTACCTGTTTTATACTTCTGCATTTAAGCAGCGGCTTAACAGGCGGATAAAGTCTGTATTGATGAGTTTTTTTGACCGTAACCGCCGCCGCAATGCCTATTATTTCACGGGCACCTGCATCTGCAATTGCTTTTGCACAGCTTGCCATTGTATTGCCTGTCGTGTAAATATCATCGACAAGAATAATCCGTTTATCTTTCAGAGAATGTTCCACCGAAAAAGCATTCTGCACATTTTTAATTCTGTCAGCGGTGTTCAATGCACTTTGGCGAACGGTTTGTTTTGTTCTTGATACGCCGGTGATATTGAGCGGTATATCAAAAGTTTTTGAAATACATCTTGCAAAAATTTCGGATTGGTTAAAGCCTCGTTCCTTCATTCTTTGTTTTGACAAAGGAATGGGAATAACATAGTCGAAATCTGCAAGGTGAGGATAGCTTTTGAGAAAGCTTTTTAGCTCTATGCACAGAATATCGCCGTTTTTAAAGCTTGAACGGAATTTTAAACCTCTCAATATTGTAATGATTGAGCCGTAATATTCAAACGGACTGAGTATATATTTAATGGGTGCGTGCGCTTCAAATGAAGAACCCCATTTTGTACGGCGTATTTTTCGGTCACATTCACGGCATATTCCTGCCGAATTATCGGAAATTTCAAATTGTGATTCGTCAAGCCTGCGATTGCATGAAACGCAGAATTTATATTTATTCGCTATAAAAATACGATGCAGAATATTCATGCCAAATCATCGGGGGATTCAAGCGTTATATTTCCGATTTTGGCGGCTCTTAATTCGTCAAGTATCATATTTGCCGCACGTTCGGTATCAACCTCGCC
The DNA here is from genome assembly GCA_934454215.1 of uncultured Clostridia bacterium. GTDB lineage: Bacteria > Bacillota > Clostridia > UBA1381 > UBA1381 > Ornithomonoglobus_A. Next base: position 2,619 of record CAKSGG010000076.1, on the reverse strand, counting down.
GCCTGAAATTACAAAACCTCGTTTTCTGCCGATTTTTTCAAGTATTTCATAGCCTTCAAGTCCCTCAACGCTGTTAAGTTTATAGCGTGAGCACAGCAAATCGGGATAGTGTTCGGCAAGATATGAGCACAGCGAGTATGCCAAAAGCTCCGTATCCATGATTTCGTCTTTAATAGCGCCCGTGTAGGCAAGACGTTTTGCAACCTCCTGGTCCTCGAATTTCGGTGCGAGTATTCCGGGGGTATCAAGCAGCTCGACATCGCCTTTAATTCTCAGCCATTGCTTACCCTTTGTAACTCCGGGGCGGTCGCCTGTCTGAGCGGCGGCTTTTCCGACAAGTCTGTTTATAAGGCTGGATTTGCCGACGTTCGGTATACCTACCATCATTATTTTCAGTGTTCTTGTGCGCCCTTTTTCTTTGTCACGGTCGATTTTATCCTGAATTAATGCACGTGCTTCCGATGTTATTCTGTTTATGCCTTGTCCTGTTGTACAGCTTATCGGTATAACTGTTATTCCTTGATTTCTGTACCATTCAATCCATTTTGCAGTAAGAGCTTTATCCGATAAATCCGATTTATTCATTACAATAAGACGGGGCTTGTTTTTTATGATGTCGTTGAAATAAGGATTTCTGCCCGAATAGGGGATACGTGAATCAAGTATTTCAACAACAACGTCAATCATTTTTAAGTTTTCTTCTATAAGACGTCTGGTTTTTGCCATGTGTCCCGGAAACCACTGTAGGTTTTGCATAGAAATTCTCCTTTAAACAATAAAAGGTATCAGGAAATTTTATATTTGTTTTAATTTTCCGATACCCTTTAAATTAATTTTTATTTTTAATGTACTGCACCGAGTGCCGAAAGCGGCCATATACGCAGCTTTGCCTTGCCGAGAATGGCTTTATACGGAACAAGTCCCAATGATGATGAACGGCTGTCCTTGCTGTGAGGGCGGTTGTCACCCATAACAAAAACAGTGTCAGGTTCTACCGTTACGGGATATTTTACAGACTCATCAATTGAGGTTGTCAGCCCGTCGTAATATTCTTCGTTCAGCAGTTCGCCGTCAATATAAACCTTTCCGTCTATAAGGTCAACCGTTTGTCCGGGCATACCTATTATACGCTTTACATAATAACGCTTTTTCAAACCGTCGGGCAAAAATCTGCGTTCAGAGATTTTTTCAAACAGATTTAATTTATCCTTGCCCTTTTCGGCTGCTGCGGAATTATAATACTCTGTACGTTCTTTGTAGGTGCTGTCAAGGATTATAATATCTCCCTGATGCGGCTCATAACCAAGCTTTGTTACAATAAGCCTGTCATTATCCTGCAAGGTGGGGAACATACTTAAACCGTCAACACGCACAACATCAAACAGGAATGTTTTAATAACCATTGCAATGGCAAGCGCAATTGCTATTGTGTAGACCCATTCCCATATTTCTTTTAACCAATTTATACTGTTTTCTGATTTCTCGGACATATGCAACCGTCTCCTTTTTATTCATATATAATATTATATCATTTATCTGTTACAAAACCATTAACAAAATATAAAAATTCAGTTATATTTTGCCAACAAAAAACATCGGAGCTTACCTCCGATGACTTAAGGAACAGTTTAAGAAGGGGAAAACCCCTCCTTAAAGCACATTCGGACTGCGTAAAATACCGCCCGTTATATTCTTTCCTTAACCTTTGCAGCCTTACCGACTCTGTCACGCAGATAATAAAGCTTAGCACGTCTTACTTTACCTTTTCTTGAAACCTCAATTTTTTCAATGTTAGGTGAGTTTACGGGCCATGTCTTTTCCACGCCTACACCGTATGAAACACGTCTTACGGTAAATGTCTCGGCAATTCCGCCGCCCTGAACCTTAATAATGGTTCCTTCAAACATCTGAGTTCTTGTTCTTGAACCCTCGACGATTCTCTGATATACCTTTACATTGTTACCTACAACAAGCTTAGGTAAATCTGTTCTGATTTGGTCTTTTGTCAAAGCGTTAATGATTTCTGTTGTGTTCATCATTAAATCCTCCTTAAATTTCCGGATTTTCGTGCCGACCGAGGCAGAGGACTATCCTTAATAACTATGGTATTATATCATAAACAAAAGGAAAAAGCAAGAGTTTTTTCGGAATTTTTGAAATTAATATGTACAAATATAAAAAAATGCAGATTTTATTCTTATTTTGTTAAAAGTTTTTACGCAAAGTTCACATTTTATTTACAAATTTGTCTTTTGGGATTGCATAATGGGATTTTTTGTGATATAATGTCAAAGTAAGTTTTTTTACAATAAAAATAAAAAAAGGAGAAGAAAAAATGGAAAAATTTTTCAAACTCAAAGAGCATAATACCACGGTAAAAAGAGAAATTATCGCCGGTATTACAACTTTCCTGGCTATGGCATATATTCTTGCGGTAAATCCGAACTATATGGAAATAGCAGGTATTTCAAAGGGCGCTGCATTCTCCGCAACAGCTGTTTCGGCAGGTATCGCAACGTTGTGTATGGCATTCTTTGCCAACTATCCTGTAGCTCTTGCTTCGGGTATGGGTCTTAACGCATTCTTCGCATTTACGGTTTGCGGGGCTATGGGTTACAG
>CAKSGG010000075.1 GCA_934454215.1 uncultured Clostridia bacterium | reverse complement strand
CCCGTCGCGTTCATGATAATCTGATAATCAGGCATTTTCCCGACCGCGTCACGAAAACCTTTCATTAAAAACTCTCTTAAAATAAACATTATGTATTACCTCCTTGCGCCAATATGGCATTTTTAAGCTCAGTTAAAACCTTGTTAATATCCTGATAATATTCAATATCGATTTTGCTTGGTGCTTGCGCCGTGTTGCATATGATATTGTTTACATCACTGTCAACCGTTTTTAGCGTGCCCGTGACGGTGATGTCGGTTTCAGCACTGTTGTTTATACGTTTTTTTCTGATAATGTCAATGTGTTCGCCGGGTGTAAGTGGCGTATCAAGAACAGCCTCCGCACTGCTGTCGGAATACGGTTCATATTCTGTCCCAATACTGCCAAGCTCAATTTGAGGTTTCAAAGTAATAGAAACCGTCTTGCCACTTGATACCAATGTAAACAGCCGTATTCCTGTATACGTTTCATTTGTCAGGTCGAAAGTAACGCCGCTACCCTTGTCATATTTCTGCCACAGTCTTGTGCCACCGTTGTATGCCTCGATATACAGCCACATATCGGACGTACCGCCTGACAGCGTATATATTCCTTTCGGAACGGTGAATGTTTCCTGCTTTTTCATGATGAAATATGTAGCCGCAGTTGCGGTACCTGCAAATGATACAGCACCGTTTTCAACTGATATTTCAACACCGTTCCTTGTACCACTTGCCGAGGCATAGCCCGGGGTCAGCACATTCTTTCCGCAAAGCTTAACAGACACATGATACTTATTGTCAACACTTGATAAATCACCGACACCGTCCGTATTCCCCCACACATTGCAAAGAGTCAACCTTTCCCCGGCAAGACTGTCTGTAATAGACAGCGGATACCCGCTTGCAGTTGTACGCGGAACGGATAGGCGCTTGAGCGTTTGCAAATCGGAGGTAAGTTTGTCAAGCTCGGTTTTGTCGGCTTTCTTTTCGTCTAAAACCTTTCCTTGATTTGCCGAAAGCGGTCTCTTTGCGGTGTCGGTTGTGAGGTTGTCCACAATTGCTTTTATCTCAATCCATGACTGGTAATATTCAGACAACATTTCATTAAAATTAACGGAGGCACACGCATAAAATGTATCTGTGGTTACGCAATACCAGCAATCACCGGTTCTGTAGATGCCTTTTGTGTCTATATTCGGAGGATTACCGGCGGAAATATATATTTTGTTAGCTTTGTTTTTAATTTCATCGCTAACCTCAGCTTTGGTGTATGCGTCATCTATACCATAACCGGCAAGAGTAGTCGCCGCGTCAGCTTTGTTGGCAATCTTGCCGTCCAAATCAGCCGAAATCGCCTCTATGTCCTCTTCCGTCCAGTAATCCTCACCGCGAATGGGCTTGTCGCCCTTGTCGCCTTTTTCGCCGACATCGCCTTTGTCGCCCTTGTCGCCCTTTTCACCTTGCGGACCGCGGTCGCCTTGTATACCCTGAATACCTTGAATACCCTGCTCTCCTTTTTCGCCTTGAATACCCTGCTCGCCGCGGTCGCCTTTGTCACCTTTCGCGCCCTGTATACCCTGCTCGCCTTGTATTCCTCGGCTGGGTTTTCCGCTGTCAACATACTTTTCCGCTGTCAAATCATACAAAAACCAATTGCCGTTATCACCGATAACCGGCACGGTCTTTGATACAAGCGTTTCCCATACATCGGCAGTCGGTACTTCCGGTGCTGTCGCATCGCAGTACGCACCTTCGTTTATGTATAGATTTACCCAGTTTGTGGATACGCGCTTGCTGCCGTCCGTATCAGTCGCATAACAGCCTATCTGTACGCTTCCGCTGCTTTTGAGTATTTCATACGGTATCAGACATTCACCGTCAACAAGCTTTTGCAGATATGTGTTTTCCTCGCCGCGAAATACGCAGAACCATATAAAGGAACGGTATTCTCCGTCAATTTCAAACTGACATGTATATACATTTTTGCTTCCGCTGTTTCCGGCAGATACTTCCGCCGTTTTAAGGTAATCGTTGTTTATAGTAAATTCAAATATCATTATTCATCACCTCCTTTATGCTTTTTAAATTCCGGTGTTTTAATTGTAATTGTGCCATTATATATTTTTACACAATTGCGACCGGTATCAGCAAGATTTATGACATTCTTTCTGTCGGCTTTCAAATTAAGACTTGCCATATTAAGCCCCCCAATTCACACGCAAATTTCCGCTTATGTATGTCATATTTTCCAAAGATGCCCGCTTAACCGTCATACGATAGATATAATTCCCGACAGTCAGCCTTTTCTTTTCGGCATCGGAAATTATTACGCTGAAACTGTTATTGAGTGCCGATATTCTTTTCTCAATAATATTGGCACCGGTATCGTTCTTCGCCACTTCAAAAAGCAAAGTATCGTTTTCGGTTAATGTTTCATCATCGATCGTGATTTCGAGCTTGAAATCCTCCGCTATTGAAAAACTTATTTCTGCATTTGTTTCGCTGTTTTTGGTTATTGTAATCATAGTTTCACTCCTCGCTAAATGGCAATCATATCAAGAGTAAACTCTGCCGGTACACTACTGGTAATTTTTAAAACGTTATTTAAGATATTAAAACTAACATATGGCGTTCCCACGTTAATGCCGTCATACGTATGATTAGTAAGAAAACCAAACTTATTATAATAAGCATTATATACAAATGTCATGGACCTTTGTCCACATATCATTTGACCGTATATAGCCCCGACAGGAGCGTTTGTCAAGGTTATTTCATACGGTTCGTTCGGCGTAGCTATAATAGTTTTTTTGATTTCCAGCGGTGTTCTTGAACCCAATGCGTCAAACTTCGAAACAGCTGTCTTTCTTTCATCAAATACAATTGAATTGGTTATGTGCGCAAGCTTCACAAAATCACCGCTTGCAGGAAAATTCGTATCTGCGATTAATCTTATTGTGTTCGTTGATGTATCGTTCAGCGCATATATACAGCAGTCGCTGAGCGGTCCTATCTCGGTGTCGCTTTCTATGGTTTTCTTTCTGCCGTCGGCAAAAACCATTATACCGCTTTTAACGTATATTTTGTTGTTTGCAGTATAAACCTCGCAATTGCCTCCGTGATTGCTCCCTCCGGATAATATTCCTGCGCCGACAAGGTCGCCCGTAATTTTGTTAAGTTTGTCCGCCCCGAATTTTTCCACAGATGTAAATGATAAATCATCACCTCCTAAGTCAATGCTTATGTTGTTCAGTATTTCTGCCGTAACTTCCTGATTGTCCAGTATGCTTTCAGTCATGTATTATTCCTCCCAGTCTTTAAATGTCGGTGTTGTTCCATAACCGTTATCATGATGCATGTTTACCGATGTAATTACTTTTTTTACCGTAATATCATCATTTTGCAGTCTGACAATATCGCCCAGCTGATAATCAACCCCGTACTGCAACGATTTTATATCAGCGGTTATACTCTTTTCTGCTTTCTTTTCTTTCAGCTCTTCTGCTGCGTCCGTCGCATTGCCTGCAGACAGTACGCAGGATATGCCGTAAATGCCGCTTTTTGATTGTGTTGTAATACTTTGCCACTCATTGCTGCTGTTTTTATACCAGCCGCTGTATGCAATTTCCTTGCCGTTAAAGTCCTCCGTGAAATTGTACGCGTTCAGATTGCCGTCCGATAAAATTAAATCACTTTCTGACATCTTTTTCGGATTGAAAATAAATTTTTTATTTTTAATATCAGCCGATATCTCATAACCGCCGCTGTCTTTGTCAAACAAATCCTGCAGCACCTCATCGCACGGCTTATATGTGTCTGTGGCAAATGTGATATTTTTTGTAAATCCTGCGTTGTTTCCGAATGTCAACCACGGAACATGCTGAGTGATTATATACTTTGCTATGCTTTCCGCAGTACCGCCTGCACTCGTTATAGGTACTACCGCACGGTGTACCAATCCGTTCAGCGACATGCCCATAATTCTGTACTGTAGGTTTGTAAATTGGTAGCTTGTTATAAACCCCTCAAAATTACCCCACCGCAGAAATATTTCCGTAGGCTTACTCTTTATAAGCTGCTTTAAGGCTTCGTCATAGAATATGATTTCAAGCGAACCGTTGCCGTTAAAATCCTTGTCACAGTTTACCGAAATATATCCGCCGCTTTCGGAAAATGCCGGCAATATATAAAGCAGATTAAATTCAAGATCATAAAAATATATGTCGTCGTTCATTATATCACCGCCGTCAGAAAAGTATTTTTAAATGTGACCGTGCATTGCAGCTGCGCATTTGTTGATGTGCTTTCCGATACTACCATGTTATTTTCGCCTTGTACCAGCTTGAAATTTTTAAGCAGAGTATCGTTGTCAAGGTATCCGAGCAGGTTCTGACCGTCACTGTCATATATTTTTCGGTTGGCAACATCAATGATTACTTTGCCGCCAATCGGTGTCGCGCGGTTAATTTTCAGCGTTTGCGATGTAGTCATATTAGTTATGACAATATTTCCGCTTGCTGCCGTTCCGTTGTTTACGATTGTGATTATCGGATAAAGGTCAATATCGCCGCTGTTTCTGATGTTCTTTTCCGTAAATCGCGTTGTAGCCACAACCGGAAGCTGTATTTTAGGCTCTGTATCAACATAATCGTTCGGCAGATGGTTCTCACGCCCGAATACATCAACAGAAGTATCTGCCAAATCCTCAAAATACGGGCTGTCACAGGTGAACTGTATTGCCGCAGTCCACATCTGACCGAGTATCACCTGTTGTAAATCGCTCATGTCAGACACTCTGCCGGTTGTTTTTCGCCTTACGCTCCCGGATATAAAGGATATTTCAACAGGCATGTATAAAATCTTGTATAGACTTTCTGCGGCAAATTTATCACCGTCAAAATCGAATGACATTGTGATTGTTCTGAAGCCGTCCGTTTCCGACAGTGTTATCTGTCCGGGCTGACCCTCGTAAGATACAACGTTAAATGTTTTTGAGGGCAGTCCTACGCCCTCGACGGATAATAGCTTTGCTGTCGAATTGCCGTTTATCAAAAATGTGCCGTTTTCGTTTTTAAATTCAATAAACATTAATAGCCGCCCCTCGCTTTCTGTAGTGTTTCAAAATTTTTGAGTTTTGCCAAAAGGTCTGTATTGGTCTGTCCCTCGCCCCCGGGTAAATTGTAGGTGTTTGAAATATTCGTCACATTACCGCCTGCCATTGACGGAATAAATCCGCTGTACGGTGCAATTGATTTTAAACTTTCCTCAATCCTTGACCGAATTTCCGGCATAACCTCGCGTATCTTTTCAAAAAAGCCCTCGCCCCACGCAGCAGCATTGTCTTTGCCTTTTTGCTCAATATCGGAATTGAAGTCATCAAATTTCTTTGATATTTCTTCATTCGCCTTTTGGGTTTCATCGGCATAAAGGAATTTGGCTTCCGTATCTGCGCTTGTCTGAATTTTTTTCCATGAATTAATATATTTTGTAAATTCTTCATCGGACGCCGCTAATAATCCTTTTGCAAACATTAAACTTTCGTCCAATGACATTTCTTCTTTTAAAATATTGAAAAATTCTGCCGGAATGTCGCCGCGTGCTTTTAGCTGCAAAAGCGTTTCGGTATAATCCTCCATTTTCTCACTTTGCTTCTCAAGGTCTGCCAATCGCGCAACGGAATACTTAACGCCGCCGATTTCGTATGTATCGGTGGTGTACAGGTTGCCCCAGTCTTTAAGCTTTTTCGCAAATGTTTCCTGCGCCTTTGCAACTTCGTCTATACTGTCAATAGCCGCTTCTGCCATTGATTTGTAAGTATCTACAATTGTTTGCTTTTGCTCTTTTATGACGTCCTCTATCGCTTTGGTGTTTTCTTCGATACCCTCCGCGATACCAAGGTCAATCATTTTACCGATTTCGTCACGCATGACCGTTGACGGAGAATGAATACCGAGAACCTTTTTAATACTTGCAGGTATTAAATCAATTAACCCTTTGATTTTATTAATCATTCCCGAAAATTTACTCTTAAAGCCATCCCATATACCGGTAACCATATGAATTCCTACCTCTTTAATGTTTGAAATCCAACCTTTGATTTTAGTTATAAGGTTATCAACCCACGCCTTGAACTTTGGATTAAGTTTATAAAGCAACGCAATAGCGCCGGCAATTGGATTTACAAGGAATAAAGTTACTTGTTTCCAATTCTGTATTATAAACTGTGCAGCTGTTACCACTGCACTTTTTATACCTTCCCACACGCCTATCCAAAAGTTACGAAATGCTTCCGATTTATTCCATAATACTACCAGTGTCGCCACCAATGCAGTAATGCCTGCAATTACCAGCCCCACAGGATTTAAAGACATAACAGTATTTAACACTGCCTGTTTTACAGCCGCTAATGATATTGCATCTTTCAGCATATTAAATCCTTGTACAAATCCTATCAATGTAGGCAAAAGTGTCTGAATAAATGTCACAGTCTTAAATGCAGCAAAAGCTGAAACCAAAGCCGTTACAATAGTAGTAATAGCCGGAGCTTCCTGCCACATGCCGTCATATAAAGCTGATAGTAAACTAACTCCTAAATTTACGATTTCCGGGAATAGATTAACAACGGCATTTATAAACGCATTAATTATTTCAAACGCCGCGCTTGCAATTTGTTCATCGTTTTCACTTAAAGCAGTAATAAATGAGGTTATTAGATTTTCTGCTGCTTCTATTAATGTAGGTGCCTGCTCTGCTATTTTAACAGCGATGTCCCCTAAAATCACTCCTGCTTGTTCAATTAGTCCCGAAAATCCGCCATTATTAAATGCGTCCGTTAATTGGTTTACATATTCTTTTACCAATTCAACTGCACCGGTCAAAGTTGTATTGTTGCTTTCATAAATTGCAACGCCTAACCCCTCTAAAGACGATTTTAAAAGTGTTATTTGCCCCTGCAGATTATCAAGCTTAATATTTGCCATTTTTTCAGCACTGCCGGCTGATGCATTTATCGCTTCTGTTAATTTATTAAAATCACTGTCAGAAGCGTTAACAATCGCCAGTAAGCCGGACATTGCCTCCTGACCGCCCAGCATGCTTGCATACATTGTCTTTTGGCTATCGTCCAATTTTCCGAATTTATCGCGTATTTCAGATATAATCTGACTAAAGCTTTTAAAGCTTCCGTCTGAATTAGTAACCGATAGGTGCAGCGCGTCCATAGCCTCCGCCGCCTCCTTGGGCGGCTTTGCCAGTCGTGAAAGCGTTGACCTTAAGGCTGTACCTGCTTGCGACCCCTTTATACCGGCATTCGCCATTAATCCAATCGCGACCGCCGTGTCCTCAATCGAAAATTTCATAGCCCCGGCAACAGGTGCAACATATTTGAATGTCTCACCCATTAAACCGACGTTTGTATTTGAGTTTGATGACGCCGCCGCCAAAACATCTGCAAAACGTCCACTTTGGTCCGCCGCCAATCCGAATGCTGTCATAGCGTCGGTAACAATGTCAGAAACAGCTGCTAAATCTTCGCCTGACGCTGCTGCAAGGTTCATTATACCCTCTACACCATTGAGCATGTCCTCGGTTTTCCAGCCTGCCATTGCCATGTATTCCATAGCCTGACCTGCTTCTGTAGCTGAGAATTTTGTTTTTATTCCCATTTCCTTAGCTTTAGCGCCTAACAATTCCATATTGTCGGCACTCGCTCCGGAAATAGCTCCAACGGTTGACATTTGCGCCTCAAAGTCTGCACCGGCTTTTATTGCAGCGCCTAATCCCGTAGTAATCGCCGTGCTTGCTGCTCCAAATGCAATTCCTATTCCTTTAGCGGCTTTTCCGGCATAGCCTTTTAAGTTATCAAATTTTTTCTTAAAATTCTTTGTATCACCGTCAATTTTAACGATGACTTTACCACCGCTTGCCATTTGCTCACCTGCCTTTTTATGTATCAAAAAAGCGCATACATAATCGTATACGCTTTAATGTGTTAAGTTTTTAGGATACCTGTTCAATCACCGGCAAGATGTCATATTCTTTAAGTAACTCATAAATAAACAGTCTGCCTTTTTGTGTCCATTTGGTTTCCATAACCACGTCCGGTGTGCCGTCTGAACGGGTTATATCAATCGTTTTGGAATGTGTATATCCCATGTTATGGTATTTTCTGTATAGCAGCCATTGACCGCTTTGTTTGTACTGCACGCCGTATGTATTAAGCAGCTTGTTCATTTTACTGCCGCTCATGCCGTAGTCTTTTGCAATCTGTGTTATGGTGACCAATCCTTTATTATTCAGAATTGTATCAACATAATTTGCTTTTGGCTGCAATTCGCCGATAATCTGCTGCTGACGTGAATTGACTGCCAGTAGTCGCTGCTTCTCTTCCCTTTCAGCCTTAAGCTGTTGAAACACGCTTATTGCAAAATCGGGATTGGACAGAAGTTCATCGGTCGCATACATGCCATGTTTGCGTATTGTCGGCAGTACCTCCGATGTTACCCAGTGTTTGAAACGCTTTGCATTTGGCAGTTTACTTGATAGGATAAGCGAATATAAACCAGATTCGTTGATAAGCGTAGCACCTCTTTGACCAAAACTCGGCGACGTTTTGTCGTTGAGTTTTTTATCCTCATCATCAACATGCATGGCAATTGATTTATTAGTGTCACTATACCCCAACACTTCCGCCACATCTTTTCCCACAAAATACGGTTCATTATTAATTTCAACCGTTCTTATACTTCCAAATTCTTCATTTTCAAAAATTTTCAACTCGTTCATTATAAATTACCTCCAAAATTATTATTTTCTGCGCGTTCAGCTTCAATTAATTTTTCCTGTATATTATTAATCTTTTCCGCTTGCCGATTTACTTCGCGAACATAATCGGACAATATATCGTGTTTTATTCTTGTACTGTCAAAATAATAACACAGCATAGCCTTTCCGGTTGTGGTGTTTATATCAACATCACAAAAATACTCGTTTGTTATGTTATTTGCCATTACTTTTGCTTTTTCCGCTGACATTTGAAGCTCGCAGACATCTTCTTCCAGTTCTGATAATAAATTGCTGATAATTCCTTGCATAAAAAAACTCCTCTCAAATTTTGATTGACAGAAGCACCCTAATCTGATATAATATATTTCAGATAGGGTAATCCTGTCATGTGTAGAGTTTCGCTTGTGCGTGGTTGTGCGGTGCGAAACTCTATTTTTTTATTTTTCAAGCCCTTTACGCATAAGTTGTTTAAGCTGTGTTGATAAAGGCTTGCTTTCGTCAAGAACGGATAGTATATCCTTATCGGTTTTCTTATTCAATCTAACCAATACTTTCTTGACATTTTGCGCTTCATAGCGCTCTTGTGCCGCATATTTTGATTTTTTCTCGCTCACTTTTTTATGACATTAACCAATGCCAGTATACTGATTACCAATGCAGCCAAACTGAAAATAAGTGTTAAAGTTTGCATAAAACTATTGCAAAAACCAAATACTTGATATATAATATATACACACCCCCAAAAGGGTGGGGGCTTTTCAGCCCCTTTGTGTTATTTTTTGGTTAGCTTATACAAGATAATCGCTGTTATTAGTGAGATAACGGAACTTGTTAAGCTAACCAATTCTTTTATTATATCAAGCATTGGCTTTTGTTCTCCTTTCTTTGATACTCGGGTTTTCCCTCACCCTGTATCTATATTATACCATAGCGTAACGCTATTGTCAATACCTTTTTGTAAATTTTTTCTAATTTTTTTATGCAAGAAAAAACCACGCTTGTTTAAACGTGGTTATCAGCTTTTACTGTCCTATATTCAACTGTTCAATCAGTGCCTGCTGCAACACTGCCGAAAAATTAATGTTTTGACGTTCAGCCGCCAAATTAAGCCATGACGGAATTGTGCAGTTTTTTCTGACTGCTTTTTCGCCATGCTGTTCAGCGTAGCTGTCCATATCAAGCACTATAAAATTAATCATGCCGTCCGGATAATCAAGGTGAATACCGGATATGTCGGTTGTTGCTTTCGGTATGCTTTCGCCGTCCTCTATACTGTCCAGTATCCACCCCGACGCGGCATCAACAGCCATTTCTATGGCTTCCGCAATATTTTTTCCCTCCGTTATACAGCCGGGTAAGTCGGGTACCGTTACGGTATATCCGTTATCGTTCGGATAAAAGCAAGCAGGATAAATTAGTTTTAACATACGCATTCCTCCATACAATAATTCAGTGAGATTTCCGGCAGACATCATTCAATGCCTGCTTGTTTCAAAATTGTTTTTGCAGTCTTTATATTAAGGTCGCCGCCATGCCGCGGTATTGTTATCTTCCCCTTTTTCTCCGGGTGTATATACTGATAATGCGAACCTTTCGCACCCTTTAAAGACCAGCCGTCATTTAACAGCATTTTCTCGAGTTCCTTGAATTTCATTCTCTCACCTCTTAATAATATTATAGCACGCATTATGCGCATTGTCAACATTATTTTGAAAATATTTTAAAATGCATTATACAGCCATTTATCCCTATCCTCCTGGGATATTTTGCGGTTTTCAATACGATATTGCGCTCGCTGCTGCCGCCAGTATTTTTGCTGTTCCTTATCCATTTTCGAGAAATCGCCGCACCGCGCAAAAGCCCTGTGCCACATCATTGTATTTTCATTATGCAAAAGCAGCTTTATTAATTCTATGCCCTCATGAAATGATATACCGCGTTCCATTAAGTGCGGAAAATACTCCCACAATTCACAGTAAATCACATTGCCGTCAACCTCAAAATCAAAAGGTATCTGCCGCATTGCGCTTTGTTTTTGCGGCGCCTTTTCCTCACCCTTTTCGCCGTCAGGAAACAGCCAATTCATACATGCCTGTATAAATTCGTCCTGCTGCGGCGGTATTTCCTCAAATATATCGGATATAGCCGCCAAAATGCCGTCCGCGTCATTGCTTTCGCATGATATAATAAATCGGACCCATAAGGCAAAATCAGTCTTTATTGACAGTTTTTTGCCCCCGGCTATGATATAACCGGGGACTTTATTCACCAGCAAATTCATCGGATTTTCTTAAAAATCGGGCTTGCCTTGTCAAGTTTATCAATCAGCGGTGATATTTCTTCCAGCCGCTTGTCCGCCGCCTCTTTTTCCGCCTTTATTTTATCCTCATAAATCAGTTCAAGCGATACAACATATATCTTCGCCATATAATCGAGATTTGTTTTTGCGCCGTCCCTGATTATCTTCTTGGCGTTTGCTTTTCCGAATATAATTTCAATAATTTCCGATAAGAAATCATATTCTTTCATTGAAACGCGCCGCTTTTCTATTTCCGATATCTTATTGTCAAGCTCGCCTGTGCGCTTAGGCAGGTCAAACACCTCGCCGTTTATCTCTACGGCTTTATCCTGTGCGAAATCCTCGCTGTTTATTGTATGCAAAATTGTTGACATTGCAAATCCTCCTTTTAATTATTCGTCTGAATTTTCTGTTATTTCCGACTGTTCATCATTTTGTCCGCTTTCGTCTGTTGCCGGAGTTTGTGACAAAAGCGGTGTTATTCCCCCGCATCAGCCGTAAATGTAATTGTTTCCGCACTTTCATTGTCGCCGCCGGTAGGTGTCGCAACTACCGCCTTACCCCAAATAGGTTCGGACTTTGAATTAAATGTGCCGGAATAAATAAATGCGTCAGTACCGCTGCCCACGCTGTCGCCTACAATCGACCAATCGCGTTTGTATGCCTTAAATCCGCCGCCGGTTACCGACTGCGTGAAATCAACCACAACTACCGAGCGAACCGCATCATTGCCGATTTTCTCATTATCGATAATATCGGCAACGTCCTTGCTTACGTTATCGTCTGTCATTTGGTCAAAGCTGAACGAAATCGAAGGCGCATAGCCTGTCACGTCAACATCGTTTGATTTTCTGTCCACATACTTCCTGTCATAGGTTGTAACATTCTTGCTTTCCGACATGTCGGTAAAGCCATGCATACGCGTGTATGTCGGGTCGCCTCCGCTTGTGCCGGGTACTCCGTAAAATGCTACCTTGTTATACCTTAAAACTAAATTTCCCATTGTTATACCTCCATATTATAAAATTTGGTTTATATAGTCCTGAATTGCTTCAGCTAACTCTTTGTCTTTGCCGTCCCTTATTGCGGCTTTGTCCCATTCCTTGCATGCCTTGGGGTTGTGTGCTTTTGAGTATTTAAACTCTCGTTTCGACTTGATTTTCTTTATGCCTTTTCGGCTGAAAAATGCCGTTCCGCCGTTTATCGGGAAACCGCCGACGCCGTATTCTGGGTCAACATATACAAATCCGCCGTACATATACGCGGCATAAGGTTCGTTATACTCAAACTCCCACGGTTTATATGTAACGTTTCTTTCAAGGTTTCCGTCCCTGTGCGGCGTATACGGCGTTACAGTTCTGTGCCAGTCATGCGACGCAAATTTCCCGAGCTTGTCACCGCCCAGCACCTTCATAGCCGGCTTTATGTCAAGATTGACGCTTGTTGTTATATTCATACGATAAACGCGTCCCTTTTGGACGGATTGACTTTGTGTATCCGAAAGGCTATGTAATAGTCCTGCACTGTTCGTCCGCTTTCGTCCTCGTATGCCATTCTGCGGATTGCACGCGGCGTCAGAAGTTCCAGCTTAATACATTTTTCATCTGACAGTTCCGGAACGGTGCCGTTTTCCTGTGCTTCAAAAAACCATTTGCAGACTTCGTCCATTTTTGCCAGTATGTCCGTGTTGTATTCGGTATCATCGGAATATAAAATCCGGAACAGCGACAAATAGTATGTACTGTGATACGGATACACAGGGTGGAATATTATTTTTGTTTTTCCGTCCGCATACGGTTCGGCATCGGCTTTCAGCAGATTTGTCGAGTCGGTCAGTTCAAGCGAAGTAACACCGTCATTGAGCGACTGTGATACCGCCCACAATTGTACCAGATGCGGACATAATTTGCAGAATGTCAGCACTTCTTTAAATTCATATTGATTATATGCCACATTAATCCTCCATTCCGCCGCAAAGCGGCACGAATTATAACGGGTAAAAGATGCAAGCAGATTGCTGCTGCGCGGGGCGACGATGTACTCGTGTACCTCAAGCCCTAAACAGCGGTGAGATGCGCCGCATATTTTTCACGTTATCACTCCTTTATAAGCTCTATATGGTTGGTTTTCCACGGCTTGCCGTCCGCCTTGTAGTTTATATACGCCCTTGCCGTGGTTATCAAACCTCCCGTATTTTTGTATTTCGCCGTAAGTTTTTGGAACTCCTGTTCATTTGTCGGCACGGCGTCGGGAATATCCCCGAATATGAGCAAATCGCCGTTATTGGCAGTATAATATCCGTCTTTTTCATCATCGGTCAAATTATAATAACCGCCGTCTGTCCATGCAGGCAGCTTGTAGTGCTGCCAGTCGCTGAGCCATGCTGTCCACACGTTTGATTTATACACCGTTGTCCCGGACGATTTATCAAAAAATCCTGTCTGAACATCGCAGCCCTGCAGCGTATACTTTTTATATGCCGCAGGGTGCGCGTTGCTGTCTGATGTCGGTATACGGTTTATTATTGTAAATGTTTTATTCATAAGCTTACTCAGGCTCATATGCATGCCCCCGAATACAGAATTGAAACGCCGTTAATCTTAACCGGACAAAGGAAACCGTAAATAATATTGTTTATTTCTGTTTCGCTCTGCTCTTTTGTCAGGTGCAAATACGTAACACTTTCACTCTGACCGCCCAGGCTTTGGCTCTCGCTTTGAATACCCGAACCGTCAAAACTGTTGCCGGACAGGTGCGTTATAAGCTCAAATGTGCAGTCTTTTACTGCCTGCGGAAACTCCGTCAGCTTGCTTATACGTTCCCCCGTTCTGCCGTTTGCCTGTGAGTTTATCATATATTCAGCTTTTCTGCATAAGCGTTCAAAGGCGGTCTTTTCCAACGTGCCGCCCATAGCGTGATACTCATTATAAGTCAAATACATTGCAAAAACCGCCTTTCCGGATTGATTTACTTCGCAAAGATACCCAATACAACCTTTTCAGCGTTGGTAAGTGCTACGGTGTAGAACTCATCAACCGAAATATCGGTTGTTCTGTTAAGGGTATGTCTTTCGGTTTCAACATTTACGCCGCGTTTCATGTAAATTGTAATTGCCGGCATTTCATCTTCCGTTTCACTGTCCTGCGTAAGCTTTACAATCGGGCAGATGTAACCTTTGCCGGACGCAAGTTTTGAATAATATTTGTTTGCTTCCCACGTCGGCGCGCTGTTTCCTGTGACTGCGGTGTATGAGCTGCCGCTCTTTGTATAATACGAGGTGTATTTTGTCGCCCAGTCTGCCGGTTCATCGGAAGTGAGGAAGTATTTATCCTCTGCCGTAAGCTTAACTTTTTTCGTCGGTACAATTCTTGTATTTGCAATCATTCCGACCTCACCGGTCATGATAACATTGCCGGGGTATTTATCGGCTGAAATAAAGTTTGCGTCCTTTCTGAGCGTTGTAGCCTGTGAAGGATTGATGAACATTACTTTCTGCGTGTTCACTTCCTCATTGAAGATGTCAATTACATCAACAACGCCGGTATATGAAATCTTCGCGCCGGTATCATGTGCAAGCTTAGCGCCCATAAGCGCGTCCATTGCGTCATTATCAATTTTAGATGCAATGGATTTAGCAAGCTGCGTGTTTGTTTCGCCGATAGGATTGCCGTAGCCCGACAGAACGGATTCATCAGTGATTGATACCGCTTTCATCGCCTTTTTAATGGTTGCCGTTGCCGTGGTTGTTGTCAGCTTGTTAGTGTCAACGTTTACACCCTCGGCAACATCTACCGCGTCGCCGATGTAATCATACTTTGGAACGGTTATCGTGTCACCGGGTACACCCTGCAAGGTTGTGTCAACCTTTGCAAAAGGTGTTACAACAATCTTTGACGGAATTTTGGCTGAAATCATATCAGCCATAACCTGCGGATTGATTAAATCCTGTAATTTTGTAATTTGATTTGCCATTATTCATTACCTCCGTTTAATGTTTCGTACAGCGATTGATTTTCGTTGTACAGTTTTACTCTTTCTTTGTAGCCCATTTTTGAAAAATCAGCCTTGGTAAGTGTACCGCCCGAACCTGTACCGCCTGCACCTGCATATACGGTCTGAGCGCCGGGTACTTTAAATGCGGCGGCATCGTCCTTTGTGAGCGCATAAAAAATATCTGCGTCAGATTTACCCTCGTTTGCCTTGTCGGCTATCGCGTCGGTAAATTTCTGCAGATAATCGGCTTTTATTGCATCATGCGTCCATTCAAGCGGCTTGCCGTCCTTGCTGACCGCAGCGGCATTGTATCGGTTTAAAATGTTCGCCTCACGCTCTGCCCTTTGTTTTTCCTCACGGGCATTTTCTTCTTTTTTGGCAATGTCCGCCTGCAGCTGCTCAAATTTGGTTTTGAAATCCTCAGCACTTGCATTTGAAGCCTTTAATTGCTCAAATTCGGTATTGAGTTTGTCAAAAGCTGTTTTGTTTTCGGCTGCCTGTGTTTCAAGTGCCGTGACCTTACTTTTGTACTTTTCAACGTCCGCGCCGTGCAAACTCATGATTTTTTGCAGCTGTTCGTCTGTTGCCTCGGCAAATATTGCCTTAATGTCCTCTCTTCTCATATTGCTCCTTTCTGCCTACGCTTTTTACGTGGTTGCGTCACCCGGCTTGACTGTTTTACGTCTAATCAACCGACAAAATTTTTGTATAAAAAAAGAACAGCGTAAAACTGTTCTTGATTTATTCGGATTTGTAAAGTATTTTGTCAGCCTTCAACTATCTCAAATTCCTCCGGCGGATAAAGATAGTCTTCGCCGGTTTCATCAATAATCCTATACCAGTCTTTCTCTATACCTAA
>CAKSGG010000074.1 GCA_934454215.1 uncultured Clostridia bacterium | reverse complement strand
ATAATTAGGGATTCAATAATGAAAACAGAGCCTGCCGTATTTGCTGTAGGTAGCGATTATCAGATTATGGTTCCCGTAAACTGTCAAACGCTTATGTGGGTAAAAGTGGGAGATGAAAATTATTACGATGACTCAAACGGAATAATACGCTCGGCGGTAACCACTCACCGAATGACCGTTCCCGCAGAAGAGCTTAATAAAGAAAGGAGATACACCGTATGCTGGCGAAAAATCATTGAGCGCAAGCCGTATTTTTCGGAAACGGGCGAAATAGAATCACAGGAATTTGAATTTTTTCCTGTCGAGGGCGACGGCGTAACGGCATTTCATATAGCAGACGCACATAATTCGGTCGACGCACCGGTTGAAGCGGCACTGCAATTTAAAGAAAAAATCGGAAAGCTTGATTTTCTTATAATGAACGGTGATATTCCCGACCACAGCGGTGATATTTCAAACTTTGACAATATATATGAAATAGCCGCACAGATAACCCACGGAAATATTCCTGTTATTTTCTCCAGAGGAAACCATGACACAAGAGGAATTTTTGCTGAAAACATAGCGGAGCATACACCGTGTGAAAACGGCAATTCTTATTACACTTTCAGACTCGGTAACATTTGGGGAATTGTTATGGACAGCGGCGAGGACAAATCCGATACCAATCCCGAATACGGAAACACTGTATGCTGTCACCAATTCAGAAAGCGTGAAACAAAATACTTGGAAAAGGTAATCAAGCACAGCGCCGAAGAATATAAAGCGGACGGAATAAAACACAAGCTTGTTATTGTTCACACTCCGTTTACATGGAAACACCAACCGCCGTTTGATATTGAGCATGAAATTTATAACAAATGGGCAAGACTTCTTGAGGATAACGTTCGGCCCGATGTTATGATTTGCGGTCATGAGCATGATATAGGCATCTTTGAGCCGGGCTATTGCGACAGAATTGTTTCAGGCAAAAAAATCAGTGATTTGCACCGTCAGCCTTGCCCTCTTGTTCTCGGCTCAATGCCGAAAGGAATATATTCCGAAGACGAAGAAAACTACTATGCAGGTGCAGGATTTATCTTTAACGCAAATAACATTGAAGTTATATTCATTGACAGCAAGGGCGAAAACCTCGGCGGAGAAATCATATAAAAAGGCTGTATTCAGCCGCTGAAATCCCCCCTCGCTGTATCAAGCTGAAAAGTCAAAAAAGACTGCTGCATAAAGTACGGCATTGATAAGGAAGTAATTTTCCGCAAGGCTCAAAAAAGTCTTGCGGAATTTTCTTTTTATCGGGAATAAACTCTTTCGGCGGAGCAAATTCACCGATAAAATTAAAAATAATTTGTGTTTTCTGTACTCTGTGCCCGCCTGATTTATCGTGAATGTGAATTATAATTTTTTCCACAAATTCATTCACATATTTTTCCTCAATTTCTGTACCCGTTCCCATTGTTCCTTTGAAATAATCGGCTCCTGCGTATTATTAAAAATTTCCGTGCAGCCTATGTATTCCATTCTTTTTAAAATTTTTACTTGTCCCTCTATTACTGCTACAGCCGAAAAACGATTTTTGACAAAGTTTTTTGAAAAAAGTTTCAGTCAAGACTTGTGTGTGAGAAGTCAAAAATCTTGTTTTGATATAACACAGCGTAATATATATTTTCACAAATATATATTGGCATTAAGACTTGGTTAAAATTTATAAATTTATAAAAAAGACTTGACAAGTTTCCGAAATCGAATTATAATTAAGTTACCGAAATCAGAAACTTATATCGGAGGTATATGCTATGACTATACAGGAACAGTTACAAATGCTTAACAAACTATACAAGGAAAGCGACCATATTTACAGTAATCTTGCTTCACGGCTGGGCATGACAAATTCCACATTCTGGATATTGTATGCAGTTTCACATTCGGAAGAGCCGCTTACTCAAAATGATTTATGCAATGACTACTTTTTCCCTGTGCAGACTGTCAATTCAACCATAACAAATCTTTTGAAAAAGGAACTTGTCAAGTTAGAGTTTATCCCCGGTACAAGAAACAGGAAGAAAATAATTTTAACAGATAAGGGCAAAGAATATATTGCCGAAACAATCAACAAAGCTGATGAAATTGAAAAAAATGCTTTTCTTATGTTTGCCGAAGATGAAAGAGATTTATATATATCATTATTCAAGCGGCATATTGATTATCTTAAAGATGCGGAAAAACGTATGCCTGACACTTTTTCGGAATAGAAAATTAAAAGGAGAATTTATGTATTATGACAAGAAATATGACAGTAATGAAATATGTATTACCTACAATATTAAGTCAGTGTGCATTTTTTCTGTTCACTATTATTGACGGTATTTTTGTAGGGCACGGAGTCGGAACAGACGCTTTGGGAGCAGTAAATCTTGCAATGCCTTTCATAATGATAATAAGCGCCGCATTTATGCTGACGACAATAGGCGGTGTTATGATATTCAATCTCGGTTTAACAAGTTTATCAATTATCCGCTGGAGCGAAAGACATTATAACATAAATTCAAGCAGTGCACTTCAAACATATTTGGATAGAGAAACGCCCGATTGGTGGATGAGTAAACGATTTATGGAATGGAAATTTCTTGATGAAACTACATCCTGATATTCACAATAATATTTATATAAAAGCCCATTTTTGAACAAAGCAATGAGATTTCAGCCCTTAAAAATCGCATAAAACAAGGTTTTTTTACACTTAAATGCTCATTATATAACGATAAAAATTCAGACATAATATTGATATAACAAAAAACACGCATACCACCTCAAAAAGTAATATATGCGTGTTTTCTTTTTACACCCTGCTGTCGGCAGATAACAATAATTTTAATGTTTTCTTATCACTATCTGACAAATGCAGCAGTCTTTTTTATTTCAAAACAGATATAGCGTCCGAAATTGTCTTTTCGTATGCCTCCATACCGTATTTATCAACTTCGGCTTTATTCTTTTCTCCGTGAGTTAAGCATCCTGCACCGCCGATACAGCCGCCTATACAAGCCATACCCTCTATAAAGTTGGCATTCAGCACGCCCTTATTCTTTTTCAGCAGCGCCATACGGCATTCTTCAATTCCGTCACACGGAAGAGCCTTCAATTCAAAATCATCTATTCCATGCTCTTTCAATCCTTGCTTAACCGCATCGGAAAGTCCTCCGCTTCTTGCAAAAATTCGTCCGAAATATGAGGCGTTGTCAAGCACATCTTCCTCAAATCCCGTAATATCCAAATCCTTGCTGTCAAACAGTGCCTGCAACTCCTCAAAAGTCATACAAGCGTCAACATAAGGTTTAACTTCTTCCTTCTGTACTTCCATCTTCTTTGCAGTACACGGACCAATAAAGACAATTTTTACATTTTCATCATGCTCTTTGATATACTTTGCAATCGTAGCCATAGGCGAAAGATTGTGAGATACATTTTCCACTAACCCCGGAAACGCCTTATGAACATAATCCACAAATGCAGGACAGCATGAGCTTGTCAAAAATCCCTTTTCAACCAATTCCTTTGATTCTGCATATGCAACCATATCGGCACCCAAAGCCGCCTCTACAACCGTATAAAAGCCAAGCTTTTTCAATCCCGTTATCACCTGTCCGAGCTTGGCATATCTGAACTGGCTCGAAATTGACGGCGCAACAACGGCATAAACCTTATATTTTGAATTATCCTCACTTTTCTTGATTAAATCAATTACATCAAGAATAAACGATTTATCGGTAATAGCGCCAAAAGGACACTGATAAACGCACGCTCCGCACGAAATACACTTATCATTATCAATCGTTGCGGCTTTAACCTCATTCATAGAAATCGCTTTAATTTTACAAGCGCTCTGACAAGGTCTTTTTCTGTTTATAATAGCGGTAAACGGACAGACTTTTGCACACGCTCCGCAATTTACGCACTTTGATTTATCAATATGCGCAACGTGGTTATGGTCAAACGAGATTGCTCCCCTTTTACAGACGTCCTCACAGCGGTGTGCAAGACAGCCTCGGCAAGAGTCGGTAACTTCATATCCGCCCATAGGACATTCGTCACACGCCGTTTCTATAACCTCTATTACATTGGGATTATTTTTATCTCCTCCCATTGCAATTTTAACTCTGTCCGCAAGTATTGCTCTTTCCTTATACACACAGCAGCGCATTGTAGGAGTATTGCCCGGAACAATTTTCATGGGTATATCAAGCAGGTTGTCAAGAAGCGTGTCATTCCACGCCTCTCTCGCAACCTCACGAAGCACCTTATATTTGAGGTATTGAACCTTAGTATCAAATTTTCTCATACATCTAAAGCCTCCTATCCTATAACAGCTTATCTATACATCATGCTTTCTGCGCTGCAAGGTCTGCGGCCTCGTCAAGCTTTTTATTTCTGAAATACAAGGCAACGTCAATTGATATTTCGATAAAGTTCAACACGTAGAAGAAAAAGCTTAAATAGAAAATAAATCCTGAACTTCCCTCCGAAACCTGTATAAACTTTCTTGCAATACCGCAGGCATAACCTATTAATAGAAATACTTCAAAAAACAAACTCTTTCCCTTTGCGGTTCTTGACACGATTGACTTATGTATCGAAATCGGCCATGAAAGCCCAAAGCAGAAAATAGTCAGCGCTTCAAGTAAATCTGTAATCATTTTTAAATCCTTCTTTCAAATTATTTATTTTTCTTATTTCTGTAATCCGGCAGCAGCTTAGGCGATACCATATCGGTTTCAATGCCTGCCGCCGAACGTTCAGCGTCAAACCTGGCAATATGGTCAAGCGTAAGCTCGCCAACATTTGTATTCTTTGCTTTTTTAGCGGCATTTGTTCCGGCACTTCTTCCGAATACGATAATATCCAAAAGCGAATTGCCCATAAGTCTGTTTCTGCCGTGAATACCGCCTACCGCCTCACCCGCAACAAACAGATTTTCAACATTGGTTGTCATTCCGTCAACGTTAATATCCAGTCCGCCGTTCTGATAATGCAAAGTCGGATATACAAGAATCGGTTCTTTACGGATATCTATACCATAGCTCATGAACATACGCATCATAGCCGGAATACGCTTTTCAATCGTACCCTCTCCTCCGATTGCCTCAATCATCGGCGTATCAAGCCAAACAGCCTTTCCGCTGCCTGTGTCTACGCCCTCATCTCTGTCAGAACATTCTCTGATAATCGACGCAGCGGCAACGTCACGGGTTTCAAGCGGATGCATAAATACCTTACCGTCGCGGTTAATAAGCTTTGCCCCCAAAGAACGTACCTTCTCCGTAACCAAAGCGCCAAAAATCTGCTGCGGAAACGCTGCACCTGTCGGGTGATACTGTAATGTGTCGGCATAAAGCAGCTTTGCTCCCGCTCTGTAGCCAAGAACAAGCCCGTCCGCCGTTGCCCCGTAGTGGTTCGATGTCGGGAAACCCTGATAGTGCATACGTCCCGCACCGCCTGTAGCAATAATAACGGTTTTTGCTCTCGCAACCATAAACTCATTTGTTTCCATATTCATAAGAACAGCTCCGGCCGCATTTCCGTTTTTATCAAGAATAAGCTCAATTGCAGATGTAAAATCCACAACAGGTATACCTCTGTTAAGCACCTCATCACGCAGTGTTCTCATGATTTCAGCACCCGAATAATCCTTTGCGGCGTGCATTCTCTTACGTGATGTTCCGCCGCCGTGGGTTGTAATCATTGTACCGTCGGGCGCTTTATCAAATTCAACGCCTAAATCGTTCAGCCATTGAATTGCTTCGGGTGCGTCACATACTAATTTTGAAAGCAGTTCTCTCTTTGCGGCAAAATGTCCTCCGCCGAATGCGTCAAGGAAATGAGTTGCGGGAGAATCGTTTTCTTTATCGGCAGCCTGTATACCGCCCTCCGCCATCATTGTATTTGCATCGCCTATTCTAAGCTTTGTGACAATCATAACGTTTGCGCCCTGATTATCGGCTTCGATTGCCGCTGACGCACCTGCGCCGCCTCCGCCTATAATAAGAACATCAACATCATATTTAACGTCCGATAAATCAACATCGTCAGCCGTAATTCTGCTCTTTGCCTGTAGCATTTCGCAAAGTTCGCTCGGAACCTCCTCGCCTTTATTCGGTCCGATTTCCAATGTTTTAAATTCATTTTTCTTATAATCGGGGTGATATGTTTTAAGAAGGTCTTCTTTCTCCTGAGCAGTCATACGAACCGGCTCATATTCAATATTCGCTTTACGGGCAGCCTCAACTGCCTTTAATGATTCCTGAAATTCCGATGAATACATACTCTATACCTCCCCTACTTTTCTATATCTCTGTTATTGTACAGTTCTTTTAATTCCTCAACGGGCTTACCCATAAGCGCTTCAATCAAGTCGGTAAACGTACCGTCCTTAATTTCTTTCACTCTGTTTTCGAGGTGCTCCGACTTAGGTGCAAGATATTTTCCGTTAAGTCTTCTTGCAAGCATTGCAACCTGCGGATGTGAAATTCCGGCAGGACATCTTGAAGAACATACTCCGCACATTACGCAGTCAAACGATTCCTCGGCGCACTTATCAAACTCACCCCTTTGAGCATATGCGATATACTGCATAACGTTCAGCCCCTGCGTACAGCTCTTTGTGCAGGCATTACAGCCCACGCAAGCATAAATTTCGGGATAAAGCTGCATCATAATCTGTTCCGTCGGCTTTATTTTTTCTATATCGTATACTTCCTTAACAAGCGGGAAGAACGGCAGTGTAGCCACATACATATTATTTTCAACCTTTGTCTGGCAAGCAAGACAAGTCTTTAATTCCTTTTCGCCCTTGATTCGGTAGATTGTAGCGCAGGCACCGCAAAATCCGTTACGACAGCCGCAGCCTCTGATAAGCTGATACCCTGCATACTCCATAGCACGCATAATCGTAAGATTGTCGGGAACACTGTACTGTTTACCGAACAGGTAGATATTTACCATGTTATCCATATTAATCCTCCATTCACATATTAATACTCATCAGGCAGTTCATCAATTTCATCACATCTGAACACCGGTCCGTCCTTGCAGACATACTTTGAACCGATATTGCATCTTCCGCACTTACCAATGCCGCACTTCATACGCAGCTCCATTGTTGTATAAACCTGCGTTTTATCAAAGCCCAGCTCCTGAAGTCCGGCAAGTGTAAATTTAATCATAATCGGAGGTCCGCACAAAATTGCAATTTTGTCTGTTGAGAAACCCAGCTCCTTAACATAATTCGGTACAAATCCCACATGACCGTCCCATTCGGGCTGTTCTCTGTCAATCGTAAGATATACGTTCACTCCCGCATCCTTTGACCACTCGTTTATAATCTCTTTATAGTCAACCAAATCCTGCATACTTCTTGAACCGTAGACAATATCTATTTTTCCGTATCTGTCACGGTAATGACGGCAGTAATTGATAACCGAGCGTAACGGCGCAAGACCGATACCGCCGGCAATGAAAAGCATATCATGCCCCGCAAATTCCGTATCAACAGGGAACGCATTTCCGTACGGTCCTCTGATGGTTATTTGCTGTCCTACCTCCATTGAATGAAGCCAGTCTGTAACACATCCGCATTTTTTTATTGAAAATTCCATAAATTCTTCGTTGGTCGGTGACGAAGTAATTGAAAACATCGCCTCGCCAACTCCCGGTATTGACAGCATTGCGCACTGCCCCGGCTTATGCTCAAACGCTTTTTTACCGTCGGGAGTTACAACTCTGAAGGTTTTTACGTCGGGCGTGTCAATCCGTATATCGGTAACAACTCCGACAACCGGTATAAGAGGTTCTTTCATATCAATCATTTCTGTTACCTCCCAATTTTTTCATAACCTTAACAATATTCATCTGTATCGGGCATTTTGCAAGACATCTGCCGCAGCCCACGCATGAGAACAGCCCGTCATTGTTTGTAGGATAATACACAAGCTTGTGCATAAATCTCTGACGGAAACGTTCAAGCTGAGTAAGTCTCGGCTGACCTGCCGACATTTTTGTAAATTCCGAATACATACATGAATCCCAGCATCTGAAACGCTTTACTCCATGACCCGTATTAAAATCCTTAATATCATAGCACTGGCAAGTCGGGCATACAAATGTACACGTTCCGCAGCCCAGACACGATTCCGACAATTCTCCCCACTCGGGAGCATTGAAAAATTCGCTTGTCTTGTCTTTACCGAATGCATCCTTTTTCAGTTCCGTCAAAGGCAGTTTGCCGATACGCTCATATATCAGCGCTTTCTGCTCCTCAACCGCCGAATTGTCCGCATCCGCCGTAACTGCACTCAAGGTTTCAAGAAACTTTTCGCCTTTTTCAGTTTTTGCGTCCATATACAAAGTATCGTCTGTTTTATAGCAAACCACATCTCCGTCGGGGTCTGCCGCATCTATATCAAAGGTTTTACAAAAACAGGTTTCCTGCGGTCTTGTACAAGCAATCGAAACAACTGTTCCGTGACTGCGGCGGTTTTTATAATAGCTGTCCACCGGCTCACACAAAAACACCTTATCAAGCACTTCAAAGCTTCTGGCGTCACACGCACGCACGCCGAAAACCACGAAATCCTCGCTTTCCGTACGTGTGTCTATAACCTCTATATTTTTCCCCTCCACCTTGAAATCCATAAGATTTTCAGTCTGAGGGAAGAAGAAATCCTTTGCACTTCTTACGGTGTTTAATGCGTTTGAAAGCTTTTTACCGCTTTCCCATACCTCAAATTTCGCTCCGTTTTCCTTGTCAACCGGCAAGTAAAGCTTTTGAGTTTTTGCGATTTCCGCAAACAAATCATCAATTTTGTTAAGTGATATTTTACGCATTATTATCACCTCTTTCCACTGCCTCCGAAGGCTCTGCGTCATCCTGTGTATAATCAACAATCGGCGCACGGCTGCCAACCTCCGCCCCCGCCTGATACTCACCGTAAAGCTCGTCTATATCCTTTATAAACTTACGGTTAAGCAAATGAAGCGGAATATGCTGAGGACATACTCTTGAACATTCGCCACAGTCGGTGCATCGTCCCACAACATGGAATGCACGTATAATATGGAACATTTTTTCTTCAAATTCATTTGATGCGGCTTTATTTTCCACTCCCGATTCGGGATTGTCAAACACGCATTTTTCGCAGGTACAAGCCGGACACACATCACGACAGGCATTGCAGCGAATACAGCGTGACAGCTCATTCTGCCAGAATGCAAAGCGTTCATCGGGCGTCATTTTTTCCAAACGGCTTACCTCATCAAATCTGTTTGAATCGCACACTTCCCCGTCCTCGCCCAAAAGCTCATCATACGCAACGTGCTTTTTCGACTTGCAGTTTACACATCTTTCGGCAAGCAGTTCATCTTTTTTAACGGTAACATCGCCGTCATAAAGCGTATGTATTATAACATCATTACCGTCAAAATCAACCGATGAAATACTGTCTGTTTTTTCCTTTAATTTCTTTATATCAATCATGCCGCTGCATGGTACTCCCACAGCATACGCCTTTTCACGGTCAAAACGATGCTCCGTCAAAAGCTGATTAAAGCTGTATGTATCGCACGGTTTCAGAAATACCAAAACCTTTGCGTCACTCTTTATCGTTTCCTTTACAAGATATTTTGAAAAGTTTGCACCGCAAAAATCATTCCATACAAAATCATTCTGCAATTCCTCCGCCGTACGGAAAAGAGCCGGCGTTAAATCATAGTCAAACTCTCCCTTTTTCCAGCCGAACACTCGGTCAACCGTACCGTTTGCGAGCAGCTCGGAAGCTTTATTTATGAGAATTTCACGTTTTATTTCTTGCATCGTAAATCCTCCAATCTTTTATTCTCTCCGAGAGCCGCAACTTTCTCGGCAAAATCATTCATTGTCTGTGCAAACTTTGCACCCTCCGCCGCACTGACCCATTCGACACGTGTGCGCTCTCTTTCTATTCCCAAAAAGTCAAGCATTGAGAACAGTAGTGACATACGTCTTCTTGTATAATAATTTCCCGATGTATAGTGGCAATCGCCGGGATGGCATCCGCATATAATAACGCCGTCAGCACCTCTCTGGAATGCACGCAGAATAAACATCGGATTTACTCTGCACGAACAAGGCACTCTGATAATCTTTACATCAGCAGGATAATTCAGTCTGTTATTACCTGCCAAGTCTGCTCCTGCATACGAACACCAATTACAGCAGAAAGCTACAATAAGCGGTTTATATTCATTTACTTGCATATTGCATCCACCTCCGCTATAATTTGTTTATTCATGAAGCCTTTCAAATCCATAGCGCCCGACATACAAGCAACCGTACAAGCTCCGCAGCCCTGGCATACAGCTTCATTTACTACCGCAACACGTCTAACTCTTGTTGTTCTGTCAGGCATTCTGAACTCTTTGTCAACATAGGTTATTGCACCGTACGGGCATACCTTTTCACACGTTGAACAGCCGTTACACATCAATTCGTTTGAATGAGCAACACACGGATTTCCCATAAGCTTATCCTTGCATAGCAAGCCTATAACCTTTGACGCTGCCGCTCCCGCCTGCGATACTGTTTCGGGAATATCCTTCGGTCCCTGACACGTACCCGAAAGGAATACGCCTGCCGTCGGGCTTTCAACCGGACGAAGCTTAGGATGCGCCTCTGTGAAGAAGTCATTCGTGTCCATGCTTGCCGTAAGCATTGTAGCAAGCGGACGTGCGGATTTATCAGGCTCGATTGCCGCCGCAAGCACAACCAAATCAGCGTCTATATGAAGCTGTTTTCCCGCAATCAAATCCGAAGCCTGAACCTTCAGCTTGTTACCCTCGGGCGAAACCTTGCCGACCATGCCCTTTATATAATGCACGCCGTATTCTTCAACGGCTCTGCGGTAAAATTCATCAAAGTTTTTACCCGGTGTACGCACGTCAATATAGAACACGTAAACGTCAGTATCGGGGTATTTATCCCTTGTCAGCATTGCGTGCTTTGCCGTATACATACAACAGATTTTTGAACAATATTCCTTGCCCTTTTCGGCACAAGCCTCACATCTTGAGCCTACGCACTGAACAAATACAATCGTATGAGGATGCTCTCCGTCTGACGGCCGAAGTAATTTACCCTGTGTCGGGCCTGCCGCATTTGTAAGTCTTTCAAATTCAAGCGACGTTATAACGTCCTTTGACTGTGAATATGCGTACTCGTCGAATTTATCCATTGATATAGGATTAAATCCCGTTGCTACAACTATGGCTCCGTATTTTTCCTTGATAAATTCGTCCTTTGCTTCATAATCTATAGCCCCTGCCGTACATACCTTTGAGCATAGACCGCATTTTCCCGTTCTCAGCTTTGTACAGTATCTCGGGTCAATTGTCGCAACCTTAGGTACAGCCTGTGCAAACGGAATATATATTGCACGTCTGTTATCCATACCCAAATTAAACTCGTTCGGGACTTTTTTCTGAGGGCATTTTTCCGTACAAGCCCCGCAGCCCGTACACAGCTCCTCTTTTACATATCTTGCGCGTTTCTTTATTGTAACTTCAAAATTTCCCACAAATCCGCCTACTTCTGTAACTTCCGAATATG
The DNA here is from genome assembly GCA_934454215.1 of uncultured Clostridia bacterium. Lineage (GTDB taxonomy): Bacteria > Bacillota > Clostridia > UBA1381 > UBA1381 > Ornithomonoglobus_A. The sequence goes on along the minus strand of CAKSGG010000074.1, from coordinate 4,481 downwards.
AGAAAATTCTGATTTTATCATTCTGCGCAACATCAACCATTTTCGGTGTCAGAATACACGCCGCACAGTCAAGTGTCGGGAATGTTTTGTCAAGCTGTGCCATTTTTCCGCCGATTGTCGGCTTTGTTTCCACTATATCAACAGGAAATCCTGCGTCAGCTATATCAAGCGCAGTCTGAATACCTGCTATACCTCCGCCTATAACAAGCGCACGCTTTGTTACGGGACTTTCACCAGGTGTAAGCGGCGCATTCAAATTCACCTTTGCAACAGCGGCTTTTCCCAAAATAATCGCTTTTTCCGTACCTATCGGCATTTCCTTATGTACCCATGAGCATTGCTCGCGTATATTTGCAATTTCAACCATATAAGGATTTAAACCTGCCGCCTTAGCCGTTTTTCTGAATGTAGCCTCGTGCATACGCGGAGAGCATGAACATACCACAATACCTGTAAGCTTGTACTCCGCAATTGCATTTTTTATAATATCCTGTCCTGCCTGCGAACACATATATTGGTAATCGGTGGAGAAAACAACTCCCGGCTCGTTTTTCAGAGCCTCTGCAACCGATTTAACATCAACTGTTCCCGCAATATTCGTACCGCAGTGACAGACAAATACTCCGATTCTTTGCATTGTTATCTCCTTTCTTATTTTGAATACTTTCTGAACGCACTTACAATCGCCTGCTGAGGCATATCCTCATCAAGCAAATCGGGTATTTCATCAGCTTTCAGATGATTGTTTCCCTTTTCACGTACAGCCATAAGCCTTAAAGCCTCAACAAGCTTTGCAGGCTCAACGCCTCTCGGGCATCTGTCAACACACGCAAAGCATGATAGACATTTATAAATCGAATCCGATTTCATAAGTTCATCTATATCGCCCGTTTCAACCATATAGACAAATTCATGCGGATGATATTCCATTTCATCATACGAAGGACACGTACCCGAGCATTTTCCGCAGCGCATACATCTTAACGGATTTACTCCGCTCATGCGCAGAATCTGCTCCTTTTGACGCTCTTTTTTACTCTGCATCTTTATCCTCCTTTACTCCCAGAGCCTCGGCAAGCAGCTCCGTAAAATATATAACGGGAAGCTTGCTGCCGCTTTTTACAAGATTGTATTTACAAAGAGGACAAGCGGTAACAATCATTTCCGCTCCGCCGTTCTTTGCGCTCTCAATCACTTTTGTACTCTTCTTTTCAGCCGATTTTGCGTCGTCTATTACAACATATCCGCCGCAGCATTCGTTTCTTGACGGATATACTACCGGCTCTGCCCCCAATGCCTTTATAAACTCCTCCATAATCTGAGGATTTTCGGGGTCGTCAAACCTCATAACCTTATTGGGTCTCAGCAGCATACAACCGTAATAAGCCGCAATCTTTTTGCCCGTAAGCGGATTTTTCACTGTTTCCTTTATCTTGTCAAAACCAACCTTATCACGGAGCAGTTCAAGATAATGATATACCTCTGTTTCACCGTTATAAGGCTCACAGCCGTTCTTGTCCTGCGCCATATACGTATTTACTTTCATAGCAAAATCTTCGTTTGTCTGCATTTCATGATTTGTCTGCTTTATAACATTATGACAGGCTGAACAAACCGTAACCAAAGGCTGCTGCTTTTCTTTTGCGCTCATAAGTGCACGGACGCTTGAAAGCTTTGAAACTATTTCGTCCTTAGCGCTTACATAAACACCGCCGCAGCACTGCCAGTTCTCAATCTCGCAAAGCTCCACGCCGAGAGCCTCGGCACTTTTCCTTGCATAAGCATCAAGCTCTTTTGCCTTTGTTCGGAGAGTACAACCCGGAAAATAACTTACTTTCATAGCCTTACCTCCATGATATAATTAAACCATCTGTTCGGGATGGAACACCTCGTCAAACTTTTCTTCCGTCAAAAATCCGAGCTGCACGCATGCCTCTTTAAGCGATATATTATCCTTATATGCTTTCTTTGCTGTTTTTGCCGCATTCTCATAGCCTATATAAGGGTTTAATGCAGTCACAAGCATTAAAGAATTATGCAGATTATGGTGCATCTTTTCCTTATTTGCCGTAATTCCGACAGCACAGTTATTATTAAATGAAACAATTGCTTCAGCAAGCAGTCTTGCCGATTGAAGAAAATTGTACGCCGTAACAGGCATAAATACGTTCAGTTCAAAGTTACCCTGTGACGCCGCAATACTTACCGCAGTATCATTTCCGATTACCTGAACGGCAACCATTGTTACAGCCTCGCACTGCGTCGGATTTACCTTACCCGGCATGATTGACGAACCCGGTTCATTTTCGGGAATGTGAATCTCTCCCAAACCGTCACGGGGGCCCGAAGCCAGCCAGCGTACATCGTTTGCAATTTTAAGCATATCACACGCAGTTGCCTTAATCGCTCCGTGGGCAAATACAATTTCGTCCTTTGACGTAAGCGCATGGAATTTATTCTGCGCCGTTACAAACGGTTTGCCCGTAAGCTCTGCAACTTTTTTTGCAACAAGCTCCGAAAAGCCTTTCGGTGCATTCAAGCCCGTTCCGACAGCGGTTCCGCCGAGTGCAAGCTCATAAAGCGGTTTCAACGACATTTTAAGCAGCTCCGCATCACGCTCCAAACTTGACCTCCAGCCGCTGATTTCCTGACTGAATTTTATCGGGGTTGCGTCCTGCAAGTGAGTACGTCCCGATTTTACAATTCCTTCATTCTCGTCTTCAAGCTTTTTAAATGTATCTATCAATGTTTCAACAGCGGGCAAAAGCTTATCTTCTATCGCAATTACCGCCGAAATGTGCATGGCTGTAGGGAATGTGTCGTTTGACGACTGACTCATATTTATATCATCGTTCGGGTGAACCAATTTTTTGTCCGCAAGCTGATTTGCACGGTTCGCTATAACCTCATTCGCATTCATGTTTGACTGAGTTCCCGAACCCGTCTGCCATACAACAAGCGGAAAATGTCCGTTAAGCTCTCCCGATATAACCTCGTCGCATGCCTTTGTGATAGCCTCAAGCTTTTCAGCCGTCATTTTTTCAGGCTTTAATTCACTGTTTGCAAGCGCTGCGGCTTTCTTTAATATTCCAAATGCGTGAGTGATTTCTCTCGGCATAGTCTCTATATCCACGCCTATTTTAAAATTCTCATGGCTTCTTTGAGTCTGAGCCGCCCAAAGTCTGTCGGCAGGGACTTTCATTTCTCCCATAGAATCATGTTCAATACGGTATTCCATTATAAAACAACCACCTTTTTATATATCAAGATTTTTAATAACGTCTTTCAGAGTATCCGCACTTCTGCGAAGCTTTTCAACTTCCTCATCGGTAAGCGACATAAGAACTCTCGACCTTACTCCGTCTTTTCCTACTATATTCAAAACGCTGAGTGCTACGTCCTCAATTCCGTATTCGCCGTGCATCATTGTCGATACCGTCATAGTTGTATCTATTCCCGTAAGAATACATTTGCAGATATGGCATACCGACGCAGATACGGCATAGAATGTCGCACCCTTTCTTTCGATTACTCTTGCGCCCGATTTACGGACATACTGTTCAACGTCCTCATATTCAAACTTAGGAACTTTAATTCCGCTGCTTACGGCAAGCTTATCACTCTCGCTTATAGGCACATTTGAAATATTCGCAACCGACCACGGTATAAATGACGAATCTCCGTGTTCTCCGAAAACATATGCGTGGACATTGCTTTGGTTTATGCTGTAATATTCGGAAATTCTTGAACGCAAACGAGCCGTATCCAGAATCGTTCCCGACCCAATAATACGGCTTTCAGGCAGTCCCGACCTTTTACAGAACGTATATGTTAAAACATCAACGGGATTGCTGACAACTATGTATATTGCATCTGGCGCATGTTTTGTGATTTCGGGAATAATTGATTTCGTAATATCAACATTCGTCTGCGCAAGCTCAAGTCTTGACTGACCGGGCTTTCTTGCAATTCCCGATGTTATGATAACAATGTTTGAGCCTTCTGCGTCATGATAATCTCCGGCATATACCGAACAGGCACTGCAAAACGGAGTTCCCTGACGAATGTCCAGTGCTTCTCCCAAAGCTCTTTCGTTATTAATGTCAATCATTACAATTTCTGAAGCAATTCCCATAACTGTAAGCGTATAGGCAATTGTTGAACCGACACTTCCGGTTCCTATTATGGATATTTTATTCATAATACACCTTCCCCATCTTATTTTTTAATCTTTTTTATATCCACTGCAAAATAACCGATTTTATGTCGTATTTTACAGTATAATATACCTAATATTATTCTACATCAAAATACTGTGCTTGTGAATTGTTTATTTTATATATCTATAATACATATATTGATATATCAATTCACTGTAAATTGATTTTTTATATTTCCGTCAAAATCCTTCCATAAGAAGATTTTGTCTTCATATATCATATAGCCGTTATAGCTGTTGTCTTTCGGTATTGATACCGACC
>CAKSGG010000073.1 GCA_934454215.1 uncultured Clostridia bacterium | reverse complement strand
TATATCCTTTTTTCTTTAATCCGTTATATATAATAACCGCCATATCCTGTCTTTTTATATTATTTCCCAGTCCGAACACGGTATCCGAAATACCCTTCACCAGTCCGTCCTTTTTGGCACTTGCAATATACGGCGAATACCATTCGTCTTTATCGGTATCTTCAAAATCCGATATTAATTCGGCGTTATATATACCGAATGCAGATACCGCCATCTTTACAAATTCTTCTCTTTTTACATTTCGCTCAGGCTCATAAGCTTTATCGCTTACTCCCCTTACAAATCCTTTTTTATACAAATATTCAACTGCTCCGTATGCCCAATGGTTCTTGGTTAAATCATCAAAGTTTAGGTTTGAAGTGAGCTTACCGTCTTCAAATTCCGTATTTGGATTTTCAACATATTGGTTTACAGAACTTCTTACGTTTCCGCCGCCTCCGCCGCCCGGCGTGCTCGACGTAACTGTACATTGAGGATTGTTCTTTACAAGTCCGTCAAATTCCGTTTTAAGCTCGTCTGTTGTATAGAACACCTTTCCCTGTTTCATTTGCTCAATAAGAGCCTTGCAGACTTTTTCCGAATCCGAATTTTTATATGAGAAATCTATTCCCGAATATTTTTCCAATTCCGCTATTTTATTTTTCACATCAGTCCAGTTACTTTGATTAGGCAATTCATTAAGCAATGTAAATTCTTCTTTTATATCGCTTATGCAATTTTTAAGCAATGTAATTCCGTTTTCATCATCGGTTATATCAGTCAGCTTATTTACCCTTTTTATTAATTCGGATTTATATTTTTCATCACCGTATTCGGAAAAATCAACTCCGAGTGTGTCAAAGCATTTTTCAAGCTGTGTGTACTGCGCCGCGCCGCGTCTTATGCTATCGAACAGTTCTTTGATTTTTACCCATGATGTATAGCAATATTCATAACTGTAGGTTGTATCACCGCAGACTATATATACAGGCAGAATACTTCCGTCAGCAATTTGCGGGTTAAAGTCGAAATCAAATTCATAACTTCCGTCAAACTCCACATCTGCCGTATTTACATACAAGCAATTATCATAAAGACTGTTGTTTGTGTTTTCAAGCTTTGAATTTGGCTTTAATATAAATATTGTTGCGGTTCTTGCGCCCTCTTCGCCGTCCACCGCTCCGATTATGTTCATATGTCCCGTTGTGGGATTTGCGGCTGTACCGCTGTTGCTCATTTTGTCGGCATATGCACTGCTGCAAAAGGCAGTAATACAAAATACCGATATTATAATTTTCTTTATTAATTTTCTCATAACGCACTCCTTTTTTGGTTTGAAACCCGTTGGGGCGCTGTTTAATGCAGCACCCCTTTGCGCTTATTCGGTAACAGGATAACTGTCACATAATGCCTCCATATTTTCCAAGCTGTTCCAAAGCATAACTCTTACGGAATAATCTTCGCTCGGTTTTACAAAATTAACTGTTTTTTCAATATTTGATGTTTCTTTGTCAAGACTTGCGTCGGTAATACCTATGCCAACCAATTTATTATCTTTATTGTATGCCGCTGCAATCAGCTTACCGCTTACCGCCGTGAATTTTCCGTTTGACAATACTGCTGTTACCGTTACAGTGGTGTCACTTGCCTGTACCGCAGCGTTTGTTATTTCAACAATACCCTCCTGCTGTGCGGCAGTATATGTAAAGCCTGCTTTTTGCGTCTTGGGCATTCTTCCGTAGCAGTCCTGCAATGACGCAAATGATATTGTGTATTCGCCCGTCGTATTAATTCCGCCGATTGTAAGCTCTGCGCTGTATCCGTCATTTGCAAGAGCGTATTCCGTAATTGCTCCCGATATTTCGGTTGCACCATTCAGAATTTTAATGCCGCTCTTTAAATTATCAAGACTTACAGGGCTTACAAAATCAAGATGAATTTTATTATTTTCAGCCGTCAGCTCTGTATTTGAAACAGTAACATCAAAATCGCTTGCCGATTTTATAATTTCCAAATCTTTTATCTGAAGTTCATAATTATCCGTTGTCTTATCCGTTCCGTAGAACCACACGTCCATAGACTGCAACTGTTTTGTACCTGTCTTTGTGTAATTTGTAAATGTTATCATATCGTCAAGAATAGCGTAACTCATTGTTGTTCCGTTTGTGTCGTCAATATTAAACGCATATTCTATCGTATGCCACTCATTTGCAGCGAGCTTTTCAATCCCCTGCGGAAGATTAAAGGTTACACCGTCATATCTGAATTTCGGATTTGAATACGGGAAGTCAACGCACAAACAAGTTCCGCCTGCCTCACCGTTTGAGTATGGGTAAAATCTCGTTGTGGATTCGCTTAACTGTATAGCCTCATTTGTTTTAAAGCTGTATTTTACCGTCAGCGGTACATTTGTTCCCGTAACGGGCGTATCAAGCGTATATGCAAAGCTTTCTCTCTTTGATTGTTCATTTTGCTGATTATTTGTAACCTTAAACGTCGTTACTCCGTTTTCCGTACTCATGCTTGAGCCTGTGCCTATTTCATTATAGCTCTTTGCCCATTTACCTGTAAGCTTTTGTACATTCGGGGTTGTAAACGTCAAGTCCTCCATTGCGCTTACCTGACCGCCGAGATAGCCTGCTATGTCACTGTCGCCTTTGCTTAAAATATAAGTTTTGTTTAATTCATAATCATCCATTTTCAGCGACAAAACCTGCTGAGTATCATCAAGCGTGAACGAGTAAAGCGATGTATCAATCAATTCTCCGTCCTCATCGGATAAAGTAAATGCAGAAACGGCGTCCTTTGTCACAGGTGATGAGAATGTAAGCTTAATATCATTCGGAACAACCGCCGCTCCGTCCTCTATATTCGGCGTTACCGATATTTCACCGGCATTGTAATTATCAACTACATTGATATTTCTTAGCTGAAGAATATTGTCTTCAAGCGGATTTTCCGTGGTTGACTGTGCTTTTTCGATAAAGAATGCAATGCTTCCCAATGTACTTTCATTTTGCACTACATTACACAGAGTGCTTGTGCCGTCAATTGCCGCATATATTAATGTTCTGGCTGTATCCGTTATATCAAACACATACTCCGCCTTATGCCACTCATTTGATGAAAGTTCATCTGCACCGTTCGGAAGATTAAGCACTGCTTTATCACTTTCCCATTTATTTACAATAGGCTTTTTATACGGTGAATAAACCGTATGTGCTTTACTGCCCGAATTACCTCCTGTATAAAATCTTATTCCCGTATTTTCTTTATTTAATGTTTTTAAAACATCATTGGCATTAAATTCAAAGCTTACTTTCACTCTGCCGGAAACAGGTTTCTTTAAAACATAATAAGTTTCGGTTAAATCCGCACCGTTATTTTTCACAGTGATTGTGCTGATTCCGTCCTTTTCGGTCACATTTGAACCGCTCCATGAACCTGCGGGATTTTTTCTTACCGTTCTGATGTTTTTAATCCACATTTCACGGTTTTCATCGCTTCCTCCGACCTGAAACCTTAAATTATTTACATAAGACGCATTTTCAAGTACGGTTGCAGGAGTTTTACCGCTGTCAACGCCAACGTCCTTTTTTTCTCCGTCCAGATAAAAGCTGCACGTTTTTTTGTCAAAATCGACTATGTATTTATAACTATGCCAAGCGTCCTGCGTTATTTTCAGTTTTCCCTCTATAGTTGCAAAATTTATTTTTTCTCCATTATCGAAATACAAATAATCATACATACCGTACGCAGGATTATTTGTAGCGGTTTCAGTGGGATTACCGTCATTATCGGTCATGTAAGTCGGAATATATCTTTCATATTCCAATTCAAATATACCTTCTGCCTGTGCCTGTTCCAAAGGATAATTAAAACCGTTTTTATTTACAAGTTTTAAATAATCGCTTGTTTCGGAGACTGTTCCGCCCCAATCGGGTGAAATTGTGATTTTTTCTGTATTTGTGCCGATTGTACTCCAATCAGATGTATACAAGGTTGTACCTGTTGCAAAGTTTCTTGTAAACGTTTCTTCAAGATTACCATCACCTACGTCAGCGCCTGATGTAATCGACAGCGTATAATCGGTGTTCTTCTTTACGCCGTTAATTCCGAGCTGCGCTTTATTGTCCTTGCTTGTTACGGTAAATCCGTATACTTCGCCTTCTGCGTCCGTAATTTGAACTGCCTTCTGCAAATCCTCATTATTTACATTACCGTCAAATGTCAGAACAATTGCCGCCGTATTTGTGTCTTCACTTCCGTTTGCTATGCTGCAGCCGGTAACATTTATTCCGCCCTGTGCGGATACCGCTGTTAAATTTACCGCTGTGGAAACTATCATTGAAGCCGCCGCAATAATACTTAATAATTTTTTTGCCATTTAAATTCTCCTCCTATTTCTTATATTTATTTTTCAAAGCTTTGCGGCATATGATATATTTTAAAGCTTACGTCGTCTTTGAAAATAAATACTTTAATATTTTTAATACTGCCGCTTAGTGTAATATCATTTATTTTATAAACTCCCCCCTCATCTATTAAATCTATATTTTTACAGTATTTATTAACCATTTCGCCGCCTGCGCTGTATGCTGCGACAATAATATATATGTCCTCCGTTTTTGCCTGTAGGTTTGTTATACTGCAATTAACCTTTGATGAAATTTCATCCGATGAAATGAAATCCAAATCCGCTTTTAGATTATCGGGATATTCTTTTGTTTTAAAATCAATATCCGTAACCTTAAGCTTTACATAACTGTCGGCGGTAATACCTTTTCTGTTTACGCTTACACGATAATTTTTATTATACGCAAGCCCTCCGCTGTCAATGGTAATATTAACCTGCTTCATATCTGCGGCGTCCATATCCTCAACATGATAGGATTGCTTTATTTCCTCATATTTTCCGTTTTTCAGCTCTGCAATTTTAATATCGCTTTCAAACAAAAACGGTATGTTATATGAAAACCTCAAACTGAGATTTTTATTATCGTCTGTCGTTACCGTGCCTTTCAGCGCTCCGAGTGATTTTACGGAAAGGTCTTTGAGCCTGAGCACATAGTCTTCATATTCTCCGTTATCGTTCGGCATAGAATATAGTCTAAACTCTATAGCCCCGAAATTATTTCTGCTGTTTTCAATAGACGTAATATTTACCGGCTTATTATCATTAAGCTGTGCATAACCGTTTTTCACAACGCCGTTATCAACGTCCAAAATATATTTGACCGTATTCCAGCTGTCCTCTCCCGATTTAACAGCGCCGTTTTTGTAAAATCTGACATAATGTGTATAATCCGTAATCTGTCCTGCACTTGCCATGTTATTACAGAACATAAATCCGCCTCTGCCGCTGTCCGTCAGAATGTTCTGCATACTGTTTCCCTTTGTATTTGCAAGCGCTTCATTTATCTGAAAGCTGTAGCTTATCTCAACAGGACCTTCGGAGTTTTTTATCGCCTCGTCAAGGTTGTAGCAAATTTCAGTTCTTGCGTTTGAATCGCCCTTTGCCGTTGAATTTTTATAATTGTATGTTGTTATTCCGTTTTCTTCCGTATACGATATATTTCCCTTCCATGCAATTTGGGGCGTTGTTTTATATTCCGTATACGGAGGCTTGTCAATTTCAGCGGTTGTAAACGCAAACGCAAAATCATTCTGCATTATTTCACCGTCATTTCCGACAATACTGCCTTTTGCAATTTTAATCACATATCCGGTATATCTGTCGTAATTGCTCAAAGACACGGCAAAGCCTTTGTAATCCCCGTTCATAACAGCACTGCTTATAACATCGCCTGCGGCACTTCCGTCTGCATTGTATATTTTGATTACACTGTTTAAATCCGTATTCTTATCCGCTGAAATTACATATTCGGAAACATCGCTTATTCTGTCGTTCGGCAGGGGAATAAAATTGAATTTCAAATTTGACGGAGTTATATTTTCCGCCCCCTGCGGCAGTTCAGCCTCTATGCCCAATGTCGCTTTCGGATTTATTTTTGGAAGTGTAAAGCTTATATACAAATCTTCCGCAATAACCGAGTAGTATTTGCCCCGAACCTTGCTTTTATCCACAAATATTTTATAAGTCTTTTCGCTGTCTCGGTCGTCGGTGTTCATCGTAACATACGCAGCAGTGTTATTATCGGTCATTGTGACGCTGTATTTCTCCGATGATATTACGTTATTTTGCGAATCCACAATTGATATTGCCTCTTTTATATCGCAGTCATAATATAACGGCTCCGAAAAAACAAGCTTCATATCTTTCGGCTCAACATCAACCGCACCGTCCTTAACGTCGGATTCGACCTTGATAATGTCCGTTCCGCTTATAACGGAGAAATCGGAAATACTCAATTCCAAGTCGTCGGTATTCTGCGCCGTTGAATAGAACCAGAAATCCACACAGCCCATTTGCTTTGTCGACGCTTTTGTATATGTCATATCCGTGTTTGCACCGTCAATTTTGGCATTAAGCATACTGAATCCGTTCACGCTGTCAACCAAGAACAGGTATTCGGCATCATGCCATTCATTCGGAGCAAGCGTTGATATTCCGTCGGGCAGGTTGAATTTTATACCGTCCCACCTGAACTGCGGTTTTGAATACGGGAAATATGAGCATATACACGTTCCTCCGTTTTCACCGCTTGAATACGGATAAAAACGCAGCTCCGACTCACTCTGCGACAATGCTTCGTTCGCCTTGAATTTGAATTTCACTTTTACGGGTACATTTGTTCCCGTAATTGCATTATCAAATGTATATGTATATGCGTCCCTTGTATTCTGCGACCCGTTCGTTCCGTCGTTTTTTACTTTTATATTAATATTTCCGCCCGAAACATCAAATGAGCTTTCATGCTTGCTGTACGTCTTTTTCCATGCTCCGCTTACATTGGTTTTGGACGAGGCTGTAAAATGCAGAATGTAATCGTTAATTACTTTCTCGCCGCTTAATCCCTCAATTACTCCGCCGGCAATTTTCATAGCATATTTTTTTCCCGGCTCATAACCGCTTACCGTAATATACAGAGCATTGTTTTCGGTATCAATATCCGTCTTTATCTTTACGGTGTCAAGCTCTGTACCGTTTTCGTCAAGCAGTTTTATCATATCGGAATCAAAGCTTGACAAATCCAAAAGCAAAGTATGCTCTTCCTTATCGGAGTTCAATGCAAAACGCATATTTACGGGAATAAAGTCGGACGCATTATCCTCAATATCGCTGCTGATTACAATATTGGGAGTAGGCTCTATCGTCCCGAACGTAAAGCTTAAAATATAATCACTGCTCAGAATCTCGCTTTTTTGACCTTTTAAATCCTGTGCCGAAACCTTTATTTTATATGTTTTTCCGCTGTCTGCCTCATCTGTTTTTATACGAACAACCGCACTCTTTCCGTCCTGTAAAAGCTCTGTACCGTATTTTTCGGCTGAAACAGCCGTATCATTTTCATCGAGCAAGGAAACAGCGTTTACCGAATCTGCCGTTACGGCATGAGAGAAATACAATTCAAAACTGTTTTTTGTTATGTTTGTTTCACCGTTTTCCGTATCCGAGGTTATTTCAATTTCCTCCAGTCCGTTGCTCACTTTCATATTTCGGATATTCAGTTCATAATCGCCAGTATCAGCGCTGTTTCCGAAAAACCAAAATTCAACAGCTTTAAGCGATGTAACTCGTGCGCTTTTTTTATACGAAAACACGCCGTTTGTATCTTGGCTGTCAATTATGACTTGCTTTGTTTCAACCCCATTTTCATCAATATAAAACACATACTGCACTTCATGCCATTCATCGGCATTTAACGAGTCTTCTGTAAATTTTTTTAAGTTTGTCGGTCCTTGATAAATATACGGCTGTGAAACGGAATTGACAACCGAAAGAGCATATTCCGAAGAATTATTTTCCGAATCGGTGAAGCGTATCTCCGCCGCTCTTGCCGCAGCCTGTAACGGCTCATTTGTTTTAAATTCATAGCTTACCGTCACATTTCCGCTTGTTATTTCTTTATCCAGCACATAGTCTATTTCACTGCGGTTATCAGCCTTCCATTTTACTTTTCCGCTCCCTTTACCGTCATCTCCCCGATTCAGTACGCTGAGCTTTACCGCATTATCCTCAAAGGATATATATTCGTCAGCCGCTCCCGTCTGCGCCTGCCATGTTCCGTTTAATTCAGTCATTTCGGCACAAACGGCAATCGGATTTACAGATGAAATTGCTATCGCCGCTGACAATATCAAATTAAATATTTTTTTCATTTCGGGCTCCTTTCGCCTTTATGAGAGTTTAGTTATTTTTTGACGTCAAAAAATCGTCTATCTGTTTTTGATATGACTCTCTGATTGTTTCGGCGCCCGCCTTTTTCAGCGCCGCTTTGTACTCTTCCCAATATGTATCGGGGTCGGTCACTCCCTTTTCCATACGGGCTACGCCGTATTCTTTTTGGATTTTTGAGCACTGGGTTTTTTCGGTGGTGTTCAAATCCGTACTGAACTGTATTCCCATTATGGGCGATACGACAGCGCTGTCATTTACCTTCAGAGTATTTTCCCACACGCTTTCATCCTGCGACTCCTGAACATATGCGTTAAACTGGTTTCCAAATTCCCATGAGGAATTGGGGAAATATCCGCTCTTATTGTCCACCTGAATTTTACCGTCTGAAAGCTTTTTATAATGCTTACCCTCTATACCGAAGCACATAAGATTGTAAACCTCTTTATCGGTATTAAGCAAATTAACAAACTGCATCGCTTTATCGGGATATTTTGTACTTGAGTTTATAACGGTTGATGTAGCCAAAGGCATTCCGTGGTCAACGCTTGCTTTTGTAAATTCCTTTAATATGTACTCATGACCTGTTTCGTTGTTTATTTCCGCTTCATTTCCGGGCTTATATCCCGTAACGAATGTAGCATATCTTCCCGAAGCATAGTCGGAAGAATCGTCCGTTACAGTCGCAATATCTTTTCTGAAATATCCCTTATTCATCCAATCATAAGCAATTTTTGCTCTTTTATAAAGATAATCGCTGTCAAGAGCGGTATATACTTTACAATCTCTCCAGTCCATATACATCATGGAATCCATAAACGATGTCGATTCAAATTCTTCACCCGCAGCATCAATTCCGAACGCTTCAAGATTCTGCATTCTGAACGGAATCAGCGAAGGCTCGTTATCTCTTATTTGCTGCCACAGCGGTTCAAGGTCTCCGATTTTTGTAACGCTGTTTACGTCAAAATTATATTTTTCCGCCAAATCTTTTCTTACCGCAATTGCTTTTGAATATGCCTCACACTGATAATTAGGTATAAAATATGTCACACCGTCAACCTTTGCGGCGTCCCACACATATTCGGGCAGACTTTCCTTAAATTCCTTGCAGTATTTGTCAAGCAAGTCGTCAAGCTCCAATAAAGCTCCGTTTTTTCTTGCGGTGTTTTTATCAAAGCCGCCGTAAGCTATATCAAAATATTCATCTGCCGTAAGCTTCATATTCATTTTTTCGGCATAAGCGCTCCAGTCAATAAACTGAATATCGACCTTTGCCTGAATTTTAGGCTCGATAATCTTGTTGATTTCAGCCTCAACCGCTTCCAAATCATTCTGAGGATTTCCCGCTACACAATATATAAGCGTAGGAATTTCCTCGGTCGCCTCATTCTTCTTGTTTCCGCAGCCTGCCGTACCAAGCAGCATTGACGCCGCCAAAGTCATACTTAAAATTTTTTTGTTCATTTTTTCGTCTCCTTTTTATTTATTTTCATATAGCTGCAACGCTATATGTTATTTTGCATTTTTATCCTTTTACTCCGCCTACCGTCAGTCCCTTTACAAAATACTTCTGAAAGAACGGAAATACGAATAATATCGGCCCCGCAACCAGTATTGCCATTGCCATTCTTGCCGTTTCCGACGGAATACTTATCGCACCCGACATACTTAATCCCTTACTGTTCATTTCTTTTATAAGCGCAATATTTTTCATCATTCTCTGTAAAAAATATTGCAGGCTTACTTTTGTGTAATCGTCTATATACAAAAGCGACTCATACCAGCTGTTCCACTTTGCAACAAACGTCATAACCGCTATAGTCGCTATAACAGGCTTTGACAGCGGTATAATTATTCTGAAGAAAATGTTTACCTGCTTTGCCCCGTCAATAGTCGCCGCCTCAACCAAGCTTCCGGGTAACTGTGAAAAGAAAGTTCTCATCATAAATATATTCCAAGGTGAGAGCAGTGACGGAATTATATATATCCATATCGAATTATTAAGGTGAAGATACCTTGTATTTAATATGTATGTAGGGGCAAGCCCTCCGCTGAACAGCATAGTTATAAGCAGCATATAATTTATCAGCTTTTTACCGCTCATATCGGGTCTTGAAATCGGATATGCCATAAGCGCCGTAAAAAATGTGGTTAAAAAAGTTCCTGCCACCGCAAATATTATTGTAATTTTATATGCCTGCAATATTTCCTTCGGATTCTGCAAAACGTATTTATACGCCGTTAAATCAAAATGCTGCGGAATTAATTTATAACCGTTAAGCATAATGTCATGCTCATTCGAGAACGAAACTCCCAAAATCAGCAAAAACGGTATTATTATGGCACAGCCGAGCAGTGTAAGCAATACGCATAAAATTATTTGTCCGATATATTTTCTCTTTTTCATTGTGTTGACCTCCTGTCAGATTAATCCCAAATCATCATCAATTTTCTTTGATACATGATTTGTAAACAATACCATTACGCACCCGACTACAGACTGCATAAACCCGATTGCCGTAGACAGCGATACGTTATTCGATTCCATAAGCGTTCTGTATACGTATGTATCCACTACATCGGTCACACTGTAAAGAAGCGCCGAATCCTGCGTTACAAGATAGAAAAGTCCGAAATCGCCTCTGAATATTCCGCCCACGTCAAGAATTATCAGTATTACTATTATTGAAAGAATTTCGGGAATCATAATATGCCATGTAGTCTGCACTTTGTTCGCTCCGTCAATTTCCGCCGCCTCAAACAAAGCCTCATCTATTCCCATAAGCGCAGCATAATACATAACGCTCTTCATTCCGATTCCTTTCCAGACAACCACTACCGTCAAAATCGCAGGCCAGTATTTAGGCTCGGCATACCAGTCAACTCCTCCGACCCCCAGCTTTTCCAAAAGCTGATTAGCTACTCCGTACTGCGGATTTAAAACAGCATATACAACATACGCCACCATAACGTAAGATACGAAATTCGGAGTTATGTAAACCGTCTGCAATACTTTAGTCATCCCTCTGCTTGTCAGATTATACATAAGAATTGCCAGCAGCAATGCGCACGCCGTTGCCGCCGCAATAAACAGAATATTTAATAAAACCGTGTTTCTTATAACAATTAGTGCGTCATTCGATTTAAGGAAAAAATCAAAGTTTTTAAGCCCCACCCAATCAGACGCCAAAATCCCTTTTCGGTAATTATAGTCCTTGAATGCAATCGTAATACCAAACATAGGTAAATAACTGAATACTATAAACCACAGTATCGGCAGTGCCGCCATGCCCCACAGCTCGCCCTGATACCGCAGTTTTCCTCTTTTTAACCGTATTCGTTTATTTTTCTTTATTGCAGCTTTTTTCAAAGCAGCATCACCACACTTTCTTTTATTTTAGTATAATTATAACATTTTACCGACAATTGCAAAATATCCGATTTGCTCTTTTGATATGCTCAATTTACGCAAAAAGGACTGCAGTATGAGTTTTGTCCATGAATACGGATTTTTAATTTCTGTTGACACAAAAATTTTAATATGGTATAATGTCGGTAATATTTCTATTGAATATTTGAAAGAAAGGAATTGAATTTAATATGTATTCGCCGCATTTAATATTCTTTTGTTCAAATAAAAACAGACCTCGAAATTCCGAGGTTTACAGCCATGCGCACAGTTGTTATGAAATTGTTTATTTTAACAAAGCAAACGCCGCACTTACCATGGCTGAAAATACATATCATCTGGGGGACGGAACAATATATATAGTATATCCCAACACTCCTCACAGCGAAATTCATTTTGACAGCGGGAACGTTATGTTTCTGGGATTTGAGTGTGAAGGCTTTCCTCATTCCGCAATGAAAGAAAATATCTATAATATTCTTCATCATGAAAATATCCGAAATATTATGAACAAAATAATAAAAGAGGCTGTTGAACAAAAAGAAAATTATTCAGAACTGATTTCACATATGCTGTACGAAATAATTCTGCTTTTACAGCGCTACACGGCAAACGAAGCTCAACAGCCCAAAACTCTCGGATATATATACTCGTATATATCCGAATATTATAATCAGCAGATAGATTTTGAACAGCTTGCGAAGGCTTCGGGCTACAGTCTTGACCATTTCAGACACATATTTACAAAAAAATTCGGAATGTCTCCAAAACAATTTCAAACCGATATGCGCCTGAAAAAATCCGCAGAGCTGCTTACAGACTGCCCAAAAAGCTGTACCGAAATCGCCTCACTCTGCGGATTTTCCACAAGCGCTCAATTTTTAAAAATGTTTTCCGATAAATACGGAGTAACTCCGAAGCAATTCCGCCGTTCTACCGTGTAAGCTTGTCTATCATATCGGCAAACAGCGAATCCTTATTTATGCACGTAACGTACCGTATAATCTTTGCGTCAGGAGCATATGCGTATCTCATATCGTATTCGGGAATATATGCAGGCATAAGCACGGAATCCATAAATTTATTATTGTCATTCATAATCCATGCAACAGCGGTTACATCCCATATAACCTTAGTCCACGGTGTTCCATTTGCATTGTGCATATGCTCCGCAACTCTGTCAAGGAAATCGCAGAGCCTGTTTTTTCCTTTAAGCCAAAAATTAAATTCAGGCTCCGAAATCGCAAAAAAGCTTACAACTCTCCGGCACGGCAGTTGTACCAACGGCGCATTGCAGGTAAATATAATGCGTGCAGCGGCTATATCCTGCATCATATTAAACTCGCCGCAGCCTTTCGGAACGTGTATATCATGCCCTCCAAGCCAAACAATCACTATATTTTCGGCAATATCGGGCGCCGCCGCTATTGCTGACGCTGTATTCGTAATTGCTCCAATACACACAACATACAGCGGATTTTCGGGCGTGTACTGTCTTGCGCATGATATCAAATCTTTCATTGCGTCTGATTTTACAGGGCTTTCCTCATTCTCCATGTAATGCTCAGAGCCGTGAAACGTACATTTTTTATATTCTTCCTTACCCATTACTTCCAAAAGCTTCATAATTTCATCATAGCTTTTATACATTCCGTCACGAGGAGAAGCTGACCTTGAATTATGAAACGGCGCCGCATAAATTGCCTTTACATTTATCTTTTCGCTTGATTTAAGCATATATGCCAGTGCAAACTGGTCGTCTACCTCATTATAAGTATCCGTGTCAATCACTGCGTCCACAGTGCCTTGCGGTATCTGCAAATTTTTTAATAGCCGTAAGTTTTCCATTTTAATATTACCTCCATATGTTTTTTATGATTATATTATCTTTTCAAAAATTTTCATATAATTTTTCGGTCGTTTTTTTATATAAATCGGTTATTTTTTTCAATTATTGTATAAAATGCAATAAAATTTAATAATAAATTTACAAATTAGCGGAAATTTACTCTTGAAATTTCGTAAATTTTATTGTATAATAGATTTATATAAGTGTTTGTATACATAAATTACGATTGTTTGGAGGATAAAAAAATGATAAGTAAGGCGTTTCAAAATATTGTAACACAAATGGCGGACGTATTTCCCAAGCGTTTCGGTATTGTTGATTCCCATGGCTTGGTGATTGCGTATAACGGGCCGGAGCCTTCGGCTGAAACAATAGAGAATTTTTTATATGCGGCAATAAGCAGCGACAGGATTTTATATAAAGACGGATATACAATGAGGGTTATGTCAAACAAGCCCTATACAGAATATATTGTATACGTTGAGGGTACGGACGAAATCGCAAAATACTGCTGTAATTCGGTTGTTGTTGCCGCTAACAATGTACGTCATTATTATGATGAAAAATATGATAAGACAAATTTCATGCAGAACATTATTTTCGATAATCTGCTGGCTTTCGATTTACACCAGAAAGCAAGAGAGCTTCATGTTGATATAGAAACTCCCAGAGCCGTATTTTATATAAAGGTTCAGGCAAACGGCGAACAAGGTATTTATGAAGTTATAAGGAATATGTTCCCCGATAAAGAAAAAGATTTTGTAATTAATATAGACGCAAATAATATCGTACTTATAAAGGAACTCAAAGAGCCTGCAACATCTCAGGAGCTTGAGGCTATGGCAAAATCAATGGTTGACACCGTAAGTTCTGAAACAATGATTACAATTTTGGTAGGCTTGAGTACGGTAGCAAACAACATTGATGAGCTTAACAACTCATACAAAGAAGCGCAGATTGCTTTGGAGGTAGGAAAAGTATTTGATGAAGAAAAATACATTCTCAATTACGACAGCCTCGGAATAGGCAGACTGATTTATCAGCTTCCGATTAAGCTTTGCGAGCTTTTCCTTAAAGAGGTATTTAAAAAAGGCGATATTTCAACGCTTGACGATGAAACTATACTTACAATAAATAAATTCTTTGAAAACGATTTGAACGTTTCGGAAACGTCAAGACAGCTTTTTGTCCACAGAAACACACTTGTATACAGACTTGAAAAAATATATAAGCTTACGGGACTTGACCTGAGAAAGTTTGACCAAGCCATAGTATTTAAGGTAGCTATGATGGTGCATAAATATCTTATGTCAAATCCGATGAAAATATGATTATATAAACAGGGGCGTAATATGCGCCCCTGCACTGCATTGTTAAGGAGAATTGTATATGGAAACAAGAACAAAAATAATTTTAACATCTGTAATAACCGCCGTTTCGACCGCCGCCGTTATGGGAGCTGTAGGCTGTTATGCGATGATTTATAAAAGCTCTGTATTTGATAAATTTGAAAAGAAGGTTTCAATGATAAACCGTTATCTTGAAAGCTCATATATTTATGATTACGATGAAAATGAAATGGTTGAATCTGCCGTCAGCGGATATGTTGACGGTTTAGATGAAAAATATACTCATTATTATACCCCGAAACAATTTAAAACTTATAATGAAAGCTTGCAGGATAGTTATGTGGGCATAGGTGTTGTTGTATCTTTGAATAAAAATGACCAAATTGAGGTTATATCACCGTTTGAAGGCAGCAGTGCATACGAATCGGGAGTTAAGCCCGGTGATATTATAGTCGGCGTTGACGATGAGGAATTTTCAGGCAGTTCAATGGAAGAGGCTATAGCAAAAATCAAAGGCGGAAAAGAAGGAACAACGGTAAAAATAAAATTCATGCGTGACGGAAAACCGATTGAAATGACAATTGAACGCCGCAGAGTTTCTTCCGAGTCTGTTAAATCGGAAATGCTTTCCAATAAAACAGGATATATTAAAATTTCAGCTTTTAATACAAATGATGAAGGCAGTGATATAGACACATACACCGAATTTAAAGAAAATTACGAAAAATTAAAGGAACAGGGTGCGCAAAAGCTTATAATCGACTTAAGAGATAACCCCGGCGGTGCGCTTGATGTCGTTTGTAATATAGCGGACGAGATTCTTCCCGAAGGACTTATTACCTATATGGAATATAAGGACGGTCACAGAGAGGAATTTAAGTCCGATAAAAACGAAATTGACCTGCCGATGGCGGTACTTATAAACGAAAACAGTGCAAGCGCCTCCGAAGTGCTGACAGGTGCGTTAAAGGACTACAAAAAGGCGACTGTTATAGGAAAAACAAGCTACGGCAAAGGCGTTGTTCAGAGCGTAATACCTTTCAGCGACGGTTCGGGAATGTCGATTACAATTGCAAAATATTACTCACCTAACGGCGTATGTATTCACGGAACGGGAATCAAGCCCGATATTGAAGTGGATTTGCCCGAGGAGCTGCAAGGCGAATACGCCTCAAACATTGAACACAGCAAAGATACTCAGTTGCAGAAGGCTATAGAAATATTAAATAAATAAAATAAAAAAGAGGTCGGATTATTGAAGTGCCCCAGTTTATACAGACAGCACAAAAAAAGAGTACCTATGGCATTAATATTAAATTTTTAAGCAATATAC
>CAKSGG010000072.1 GCA_934454215.1 uncultured Clostridia bacterium | reverse complement strand
AAATGACCGCCGTAAAAATCGTGAGTGGGTACTCACTCGCTTTGCTTGCTATTCTCTTAAAACGCAAGTTTTTCCCTTTATACCACTACTACGGAAAAGACGCTTAAATTGCCAAACAAAAAGAAAAAACCGTAAAAACATTATCGTTTTTACGGCATATATAAAGCAAAAACGAAGGATATTATTCCTCCGTTTCCGTTCTTGTTTCTATGATTCCTCTTGCAGTAGCTTCAATAATCGGCAAGTCATTTTCGGAAATACTGTCTATAAGTCCGTCTATCTGTCGGCGAAGCGTGGAACGCTCCGGCTTACTTTCAAAAAAGAATTGATCCACCGATATATTAAAATATGTCACAAGCTCGTAGAATATTTGCAAACTTGGGTGTTGTCCCTCATTCTCTATTGATACGATATAACGGGGTGCAAGGTGCAGTTTTTCGCCTAATTGTTCCCTTGTCATTCCGGCGGTTGTCCTTGCCGCTTTTATCGCTTGCCCTAACGCTTTGAAATCATAACGCTGTATATCTTTTGACATATCAAATCACCTATATACATTTTACACCTCAATGCCTATTTTATAAATGATGTGATATATCAAATAGTTTACTTAAATATATCAAAATTTAATTTTTCTGTTTCTGAAATAAATCTCTGTGTTGCAGGTGTTGGTGTGTTTGAGTACATCAATCCATAAGGTAAGGAATAATTCGTTTCAAGCGGTATTGTAACAAGGCTTGTATGAATGTCGCTAAATACAGGGTGCGTCATCAGAACATATTGATTTACTTCGCAAAAGGTAAAAGTGTCAACTCCATAATATGGCGAATCAATAATTTGCACCGTAGGATAGTTATTCTGAATTTCACTTCTGAATTTATCGAGTTCTGCGGAGACGCCTTTAATCGGCATAACCAGATATTCGCCGTTTAAGTCATCTAATGTGAGCCTGTTATAATCTGCGAGACGGTGATTTTTTGATACCGCACAACATACAGGGGTATTTGTCAGTTGCAGAAAATTACATCTGTCTTTTAGACTTAATGTAGATAAAATTCCCTCTCGAATATCATACTTTAATCCTAAATTATAAATTGATTCCTCTCTTGATTGCTTATCGGGTATCGGGATAATTTCGATTTTTAATTCAGGGTATTTTTCACTAACCTTATTCCATATAGTAGGCAGCATACGACATTTGAATAAAACTGATGTTCCTATGCGTACTGTGTTTTCTGATTTATCTGCTAACTGCTGCGCTTTATTTATAGCGTCGTTTGACAAACGAATAATTGTTTTAGCATCATTGTAAAGAGATTGCCCCGCCGCAGTAAGCGTTACACCTTGATGCGTTCTGTTAAAAAGAGTCACTTTGCATTTATCTTCGAGTAAACGAATTTGTTTCATCACCGCCGGGGCGGAGACATAAAGAAGCTCGGCAGCTTTCCCAAAACTACCCGTATCGGCTACTTGGATAAACGTATCTAATTGATGATTATACATCTGAAAACATCTCCTTGATTTTTAGCATTTACTTTTAGGTTAATACTATATTAACATACTTCTTCTTCCGTTGCAAGTGTTTTTGTGATAAAATTTAATTAACAAAATCAAAGACGGAGGAATGACTATGAAAAAAGTATTAAAACTTGTGCTGGCGTTAGCTGCCGCAGTTATAACGATTATGGGGATATGTCAAATAAGTTACGGCGCTGAAATGACATACTCAAACGGCAAATTGGAAGTCAGCGGATTGGATAGTTCCGCAAAAGCTATCTGCGCCAGCTACGATAACAATAAAGTTTTGACAGGAATAAAAATTACCGACATTTCAAACGGCACAAACGAATTAAACGCTAAAACGGGCGATAAAATTTTTCTGTGGCAAAGCCTTATCGGAATTAAGCCGCTTAGTGAAGCGGTTACAGTAAAAGACACAGATAAAAGTGTGAACAATATCTTAATTGTTTACTTCTCGCGTGCCGGAGAAAATTGGCAGGTCGGAACGGTTGAAAAAGGTAACACGGCCGTTATTGCGGAGTATATAGAGAATAAAACCAATGCTGATGTATTTGAAATCAAAGCAAAAAATCCGTACCCGGTAAGCTATCAGGAAACGCTTGACCGTGTCAGAGAGGAAGGTCAAACAAATGCGCGGCCTGAATTTGTTGGCGAGCCCGAAAATCTTGAACAGTACGACGCAGTATTTTTAGGTTATCCCATATGGAACGGCGGCCTGCCGAATATAATGTATTCTTTCCTTGAAAAATACGATTTGTCGGGAAAAACTGTAATTCCTTTTTCAACTCACGGCGGAAGCGGCTGGGGCAGGACATTAAGCGAGTTAAAGACATTATGCCCGAACGCAACATTTGTTGACGGATTTTCAACCGCCGGAACTAACGCAAGAAACGCACAGTCAGATGTTGAAAAATGGATTGACGGATTGGAGCTTAATATGAAAAACACCGACGAAGAAAATGAAAAACAGGCTGTTTTGGCAGCGCTGAACGCAAGATGTCAGGCTATGGTTAAAAAGGATTTGAACACGCTTGATGAAATTGTGGATGACGATATTGTTATTCGCCATATGACGGGAACAACACAAACAAAACAAGAGTGGATAGACGATATTGCAAGCGGAGCATTGCGATATGACAGCATTGAAATTTTAGATCCGACTGTTGAAATAAACGGAGATACGGCAACAATCAGCTATACTTCGCTTATTGCTGCAAATGCCTACGGTTCATACAGTGACAGCTGGCGTATGTCCGGCACGGCAACATATATTAAGAAAAACGGCAAATGGATTTGGAGCACGACAACCCGACCGCAGGGGCGATAAGGAGGTTATCATATGAACCATATATTAGTAGCGTATTTTTCAAGAACAGGCGAAAATTATAATGTCGGAAACATAACAAAAGGTAATACCGCAGTTGTTGCCGAAACAATATCGGAATATATGTGTGCGGATTTGTTTGAAATCAAACCTGTCAACAAATATCCCGATGATTATATGGAATGTATCGAAACAGCCAAAAATGAAAAGTTTGCAAATGCAAGACCGGAATTTATAGGTGACATTGATATAGATAAATATAATATTATTTTCATCGGTTATCCGAATTGGTGGGGTGATATGCCTATGGTTGTATATACCTTTTTGGAAAGGTATGATTTTTCGGATAAAACCATAATACCCTTTTGTACCCACGAGGGAAGCGGTATAGGCCCAACACCGGACTACATAAAAAAAGTTTGTCCGAAAGCAAAGATGTTAAGAGGTATCGCTATTGAGGGGCATAAAGCAAATACAGCAAAAAATCAAATCAAGGATTGGGTTTGCGGATTGGAGATTTTGGAATGAACGAAGAAAACATTATGGGAACTATGAGCGAAGGCAAGCTGCTTTTCAAGCTATCAATGCCGATGATTTTATCCGTTCTTGTTTCGTCAATGTATAACATAGTAGACAGTATATTTGTCGGCAGACTCGGAGACGATGCGCTCACCGCAATATCCCTTTCCGCACCGGCATCGTCAATTATGGTTGCCGTATATTTCGGCATAAGCATAGGTGTAAATGCGATTCTTTCACGCAAGCTCGGACAAAGAGATGCAGTCGGCGTAAGCCGCACGGCCGGAAACGGTTTTATTGCAATGTTTATAGCGTATGCATTGTTCCTTTTATTCGGCATATTCGGTGTAAACAAATATTATGCCATACAGACATCGGACAGCAATATTCAAAATCTCGGTTTTGCATACACAAGCATTGTTACCACTATGTCATTCGGGCTTATGCTTCAATCTCTTGTGGAAAGACTGTTGTCGGGCACCGGTAAAACAATCGGCTCTATGGCTGTGTTGATGAGCGGAGCGGTTGTAAATATAATACTTGATCCTATAATGATTTTCGGGTATTTTGGGTTCCCGGCTATGGGAATGAGCGGAGCGGCGATTGCAACTGTTATCGGACAGTGTTGTGCCGGAGTTGTGGGTTTAATCTTTAATCTTGTAATAAACAAGGAAATTACATTCAAAATAAAATCGTTTATTCCCGATTGGCGGATATTGAGGGAAACTTTTGCGATTGCAATTCCGGCGATGCTTACTTATGCGATAAATTCAATTCTGACATTCGGAATGAATCAGGTGCTCATTGGATTTACCACACTTGCACCGGCAGTTTATATTATCTATACAAGAGTGCAGAGCTTTGTAACAATGCCTGTATGGGGCATACGCAATACAATAGTTTCGATTATTTCGTACAATATGGGTGCAAAAAAAGCAGAGCGTGTGCAAAGGCTCATTAAACTCTCGATTATGTCGGCAATTAGCATAATGTTTTTCGGTACGCTTATGTTTGAACTCATACCCGGACCGCTTATGCGGATTTTTTCAAACAGCAGTGAAGTTGAAACGCTTGGAGTTGCCGCATTTAGGACAATCGGCGTAACATTGATTTTATCGGGTGTTACAATTATGCGCGGCGGAATATTTCAGGCAATGAACAGCAGCACAAAGACTTTGATTATCGGTATTGTTCAGGCATTTTCCCTGCTCGGTTCTGCTACCGCAATCGCACAGCTTGGCAGACTTGAGCTTGTATGGCTTGCCTTCCCGATTTCGGAAATTATAATATTTATTTTGGGAACAGTCTATCAAAGAACGATTGAAAGACAATATTTGTCCGCAAAAGCATAAACCGGTATATCGGGCAGAAATGCCACGGTAATATATAAAGACAGGAGGAATTTATATGAAACAATCAGTATTAACACTCAATGACGGAAACAAGATACCGCAGTTCGGAATGGGAGTTTACCTTGTACGAGGCGACGAAAATGCCGAAAAGGTTTGTTTGAACGCATTTAAGGAGGGGTATCGCCATATCGATACGGCACACGCTTATCAGAATGAGCGCGGAGTCGGCGCTGCGGTGAAAAAAAGCGGTCTTAAACGGGAGGAAGTATGGATTACCACAAAATTATGGCCGAGTGAATACGGCGAGGGTAAAACAAGCAATGCCATTGATAAAATGCTTAAAAGACTTGATACCGATTATATAGACCTTTTGCTTCTTCATCAGCAATTCGGTGATTATATCGGCGCTTGGCGCGATATGGAAAAGGCAGTTAAAGACGGCAGAGTTAAAAGTATCGGACTAAGTAACTTTGAATCGGACAGGCTTGAAGAAGTTTTGCGTATCGCTAAAATAAAGCCTGCCGTATTACAGGTTGAGTGCCACCCGTATTATCAGCAGGACGCACTGAAAGAACGCATTAAGGAATACGGTACCGTAATTGAAAGCTGGTACCCGTTAGGGCATGGCGATAATGCTTTAATAAACGAGCCAGTATTCACAGAACTTGCAAAGAAGTATAACAAATCAAATGTGCAGATTATTTTAAGGTGGCACATTCAAGAGGGTAATATCGTAATACCCAAATCGGAAAATCCACAGCATATTCGGGACAATATTGATATATTTGATTTTGAACTCACCGATGAAGAAATGCAGAGAATAAAAGGCGTAGATAAAAATATGCGTTTCTTTACAATGAGCCTTGCCGAGCAGGAATCACATCTCAGTCAATTTGTTCCGGCAGATTGATTGGAGGGGAAATAAAAATTGAAAAAATTAGGGTTTGAACTTATTGACAGTCAAAATACAACCTTACAGATAATTCGTGAAATGGCAGATAAATTTATCGCCGAAGGCGGAACATATTTCAACATTTCATATTCGCCCCGCTATAAAGAAAATGAGGGTATTTTCCGGGAAGCCGTTGCAAAACGTTATCCGAGAAACAAATATACCATAGCGGATAGTTTTCCGATTTTTATAAGCAATAACGAAAATCAATTTGAATGTATTTTTGACAAACAGCTTCAAAACTGCGGCATTGAATATTTCGACTACTATTTTATCAGCCTTTTCAATCAAGAGGACTATAAAAAATTGCAAAAAACAGACATATTTAATTTCCTTGAAAGAAAAAAGGCAGAACATAAAATAAGGCATATCGGAATTTCATTCAGCAGTCCGCCTGAACTTTTGGAGCAAATTCTGTCGGAATATACAGAAATAGAGTATGTTCAGCTTTCGGTTAATTACCTTGATTGGTACAGTGACACTCGATTAGCGCAATGCTATGAAACAGCAACAGAACATAAAAAACCTGTTATCGCGGTAAATCCGACCAAAAACGGAATACTTTCCGATATTCCGGCAGAAGTACAAAAGCTGTTTGAAACAGCAGAGAATAAAAAGTCTGTTGCTTCGTGGCCGATCAGATTTGCGGCAACGCACAGTAATGTAATGATTGTATTGCCGAGTATAAAAGATATGACACAAATGGACGACAGTTTAAGCTATATGATGAAATTCAAACCTCTTAACAAAAAAGGAATGGATATTGTAAAAAATGCAGCTGACATTATTAAAGCCGGCGTAAAAATAAATTAAAGGAGATGGTTGGTATGAAGAAAATTATTGCGCTGATTATATGCTTTGCAGCCGTGTGTTTTTCCTGTTTCAGTGCAAGCGCAGCCCAAATAAGTATGACGGACAATGCCGTCAACATAACAGAGATTCCCGAAAACGGTACTGTTATATTGGCATTGTATAGTGAAAAAACTTTGGGCGGAGTGAAAATTTATCGAGGGAATAATGATGTTTCGGTAAATTATACTGATGCTTTCGGTGACGGCTGGGAAAAAGCAGACGAAATCAAAGCATTTGTGTGGGATTCAAAAAATATTTCCCCGATTTGCGCAGCGGAAAGTTTTAAGCGTTCGGACAGTTCAGAAAAGGTTGGTGAATTTAATATGGAAAAGAGAACAGTTATGTTAAACAGCGGTTATGAGATGCCGATACTCGGAATAGGCACCTATCTCCTGTCTGATACACAGGCTGAAAATTCTGTTTATTGGGCATTGAGAGACGGTTACAGGTTGATTGATACTGCTCGTATCTACGGAAACGAAACAGGTGTAGGCAGAGGTATTAAGAGAGCTATTGACGAAGGACTTGTAAAAAGAGAAGATATTTTCGTCACAACTAAAATGTGGACGGCGGATTTTGACAACGGCGATGCTGCTATTGACGCTTCGCTTAAAAGACTCGGACTTGATTATATCGACCTTATGATATTGCACCATTCGCAGCCCAGAAATGATGTTAAGGCATACAAGTCAATGGAAAAAGCCGTAAAAGACGGTAAGCTCCATTCGATAGGACTTTCAAACTATTACACAGCCGATGATTTTGACAGACTTGTAAATCAGACGGATATTACACCGGCACTTTTACAGAATGAAACGCACCCATATCATCAGAGTGCGGAAATGAAAGAACACCTGAAACAGTACAAAACCGTAATGGAATCGTGGTTTCCGCTCGGCGGACGCGGCAATACGCAAACACTGTTTAATGACGAAACAATTTCATCAATAGCAAAGGCGCATAACAAAACTTCGGCACAAGTGATTTTAAGGTGGCACTTGCAAGCCAGCAATATTGCTATACCCGGTTCAAGCAATGAAGCACATATTAAAGAAAACATTGAAATTTTTGATTTTGAACTGAGTGACGATGAAATGCAAAGAATGACGGCGATTGACAAAAATCAAAGATTTGCGTCATATTAAAATTTGAGAGGAGATATTTACAATGAAATTGATAGTATCGGCATTTTTATCGGCTCTATTAAGCATAGGAATGTTTATTCCTGTTTTTGCGGCTGACAGCAGCTCGCTTTTCGATATGACAGACAATGAAAAAACGGAGTATATTGTTCAATATCTTGATTCAAATCTTATCCATATGTCAAGACTTGTAACACTTACATCTAATCAAATGTATGATGAAATAAAAAATGAGGTGGCTTTGTCTGTAAAAGATAATTTATCCGCCGAAGAGATTAAAGAGGCTATTTATCAATCTGCACCTTATTGCGGATATATGCGTACAGTTAAGGCTATGAATACAGCAGATGCCGCACTTGACGAACTTGGAATTTCCATACCGAATAAAAGCAGAAAAACAGTTACAGATGCAACGCGTTATGAAAATGGGCTGGCAATACAGCGTCAGTTTTTTGGACAGCAAATAGGAACAGTTACAAGTGATATGAACAGTGCGCAAAAGTTACAGACAATATATCTTTCGGGAATATGTTTCGGCGATTTCTATACACGCAGCGGTCTTGATCTCAATACAAGAGAGTTTTTAACCTTTTGTACAATAGCTGCAAACGGCGGCTGCGATTCTCAGGCGCAGGCACACGCAGCGGTTAATATCAATATCGGACACAGTGACAAAATGCTTTATGCCGCAGCATTGGCTAATGCAGATATAAACGGTGAAACTAAAACAAATGAAATATTGAAAATAATTGAAACTGTAAAATAGGAGGAAAAAATGAAGAAATTATTGTCATTTCTAATCTCGGCAGCTATCACAACAAGCTCAATTTCAACGGTGTTTGCGTCAGACTATACTACCGATTCGCAGGAACTTATTGATATTATGGAGCATTACACCGACGACGATGCCGACGGTTACATAAAGTCAAATCTTACAGCTGATGAACAGGAAATCATTATACAGGCAACAAGAGCCGCAATCGAAAACACATCGGCGGTTTCTTCGCCGAACAGTAAGATTCAAGCGCTTATAGACCTTGCTGTGCTAACTGCGGACGGAACAAAACCGGGTGATGTTCAAGAAGCAGTCCAAAAAGCGGCTTTGGCAGGAAATAATATAGATGATATGCTGGCAGCAACACTGCTGTGTACGCCATATAATGGTTTTCCAAGAACACTTAACGCAATAACCGCAATAAACAATTCTTATGCAACGGCACCTACAAAATCCGCACAAATGATTGTGATGCAAATAGATAACCCTATTATGTCTGTTGACGGAAGCAAAGAGGAAATAGACCCGGGGCGCGGAACAGTTCCGATGATTGTTGATAATCGTACTGTGCTTCCGATCAGAGCATTTGTTGAATCAATAGGAGGCAGTGCAGAATGGGACGAGAATACGAACAGTGCGGAATTTGAGTATAAAGGCACAGTTATAAAACTCACAATCGGCAGTACAACCGCTTATGTAAATAATACAGAACATTTACTTGATGTCACCCCGTTTATAATCAACGAGCGAACGATGCTTCCCATACGGTTCATAGCAGAAAACTTTGGATATAAAGTTGATTGGAATCCTGACACGCAGGAAATTACAATAAACAATGGAGGCGTTGAAGAAGTGAAAACAATAAGCAATATATTTGAAAAGGGAGAATTAAATCCTTTTTCAAATGTATTTACAGGAGTATCATACCTGAATACATTGGTTGCAAGCGACAATATCTTTAATGCGCCGTCTTTCAACAATGTTACATTTGAGCCGTGCACAAGAACAGATTGGCACAGCCACGACGGCGGGCAAATTCTTCTTGTAACAGAAGGTATCGGGTTATATCAGGAGGAAGGGCAAGCTGCAAGGTTTATGAAACCGGGTGATATAATTATGGCAAAACCCGGTGTAAAGCACTGGCACGGCGCCTCAAACAACAGCTGGTTTGCACATATTGCCATCGGCACAAATCCTGATAACAGCAAAGTGAATTGGCAAGAAAAAGTTACAGATGATGAATATAATGCTGCATACTCACAGGCGCTTGCGAATGATATTCAACGAGATAACAACGGACACATATTTCCGTTGGGTGAAAGAAATCCCCTCAACAATGTATTCACAGGACAGTCGTATCTTGCTACGCTTGTACCTAATGAGGAAATATTTAACAGCCCTTATATAGCAAATGTTACATTTGAGCCGTGCACAAGGACAGATTGGCACAGCCACGACGGCGGGCAAATTCTTCTTGTAACAGAGGGGACAGGTCTATATCAGGAGGAAGGTAAAAAAGCTGTTGTAATGAAACCGGGAGATGTAATTAAGGCTGAACCGGGCGTAAAGCATTGGCACGGTGCGTCAAAGGACGGAATGTTTTCTCACATTTCGATAAGTACAAATCCCGACAACAGCAAGGTGAACTGGCAGGAAAAAGTTACAGACGATGAGTATAATGCAGCATATGACAGTGTTCTATACACCGGCAAAAGGCAGGAAGCAATACTAAAAAACGGTGTGGAAAGAAAAAATGTGACATTTAATAATAAAGATGTTGAAATATCCGGAAACCTCTATCTTCCCAAAGATTTTGATGAAAACAGTGATTATGCGGCTATTATATGCGTGCATCCGGGCGGAGGCGTTAAAGAACAGGTTTCGGGTGATTATGCGGCTATGCTTGCAAATCAGGGTTACATTACTCTTGCCTACGATGCTTCTTATCAAGGGGAAAGCGGCGGAACTCCGCACTATTTGGAAAATCCCGATATGAGAATATCTGATGTATTGTGTGCGGTAGATTATCTTGAAACACTCCCTTATGTAAATAATGAACGTATAGCCGCTCTTGGGATATGTGCAGGCGGCGGTTATGCAACAAAAGCGGCTTGTCTTGATCATAGAATTAAAGTACTCGCAACTGTGAGTGCAGCTCAAATGGGAGGCGGAACTTACGACGAAGCACAGGACTCGCCCGACAATTATGTTACGGTAATTCCGTATACGAATGAAGGCTTTGATGAAAACACGCCTCAATTTATGATTGACGCATATGAATACTATCGTACCTCACGAGGAAAATACAGTACATCTGAATGTATAATGCCGTATATAAGCAATAAATACTTAACGAATTTTGAAGCTTATGATCTTGTTTCAACAGCGTTGACACAGCCTGTTATTATGGTTGCAGGTGAAAATGCTTTAACGAAATCTTACAGCGAAAATGCCGTTAAAAACGCTGCGTCAAATAACAAAAAACTCGTTGTGATAGATAATGCCTATCATTTCGATTTGTATGACAAACCTGAATATGTCGATCAGGTTATGAAATCATTGACTTCGTTTTTTAATGATAATCTTTAATGAAAGGAATATCTTAATATGAAAAAAACATTGATATTTATATTGATTTTTGTAATTTCAATTTCGACCTGTCTCACAGGTTGTGCGGCTGCTGAAAGCAATGAGGGCTTCACGCTTTCAATGCAGATAGACAACCCGATTATGACCGTAAACGGAGCTGAAAAAGAAATTGACGAAGGCCGCGGGACCGTTCCCGTTGTAGTGAACGACAGAACGCTTGTGCCGATTCGCGCAATTATTGAAGCAATGGGCGGTACTGTCGGTTATGATGATGATACACAAACCGTGTTCTTGGAATATAATGGCGATTTTGTCACACTTGCCATAGGCAATACAACCGCATATTTCAACGAAACTCCCAACACTCTTGATGTAGAGCCGGCGGTTATCAATGACCGTACAATGCTTCCGATAAGGTTTATAGCGGAAAGTTTTAAGTTTAATGTTGATTGGGCGGAAGAAACCCAAACCATTACAATAACTAAAAACTCCGCCGTATCTGATCCGGCACAAAACACAGCAAGCGCAGAGTTTGATTTGGAAAAAGGAACAGTTAAATTAAACAGCGGTTATGAAATGCCGATACTCGGAATCGGCACATATCAGTTAACACCCGCGCAGGCAGAGGAATCTGTGTATAACGCTCTTAAAGACGGTTATCGCCTGATTGATACGGCAAATATCTATATGAACGAAAAGGGCGTCGGCAGAGGAATAAAGCGTTCGGGCGTTCCGAGAGAGGAAATATTTATAACTACAAAATTATGGGTAAGCGAATATGAGGACACCGAAAAGGCGATTGAAGATACATTAAAAAGACTTGATACAGATTATATAGACCTTCTGCTGCTTCATCAGCCATACGGAAATTATACAGAGGGCTACAAAGGTATGGAAAAAGCAGTTGCAGAGGGTAAAGTCAAGTCAATAGGTCTTTCTAATTTCTATGAGGAAAAATTTGACGAAGTAATCAAAACAGCAACAATAAAACCCGCTGTCCTTCAAAATGAAACACACCCGTATTTTCAGGAAACAGCGATGAAAGAACACATCAAGCCTTATGGTACAATAATGGAATCGTGGTTTCCGCTCGGCGGACGCGGCAATACTCAAAAGCTGTTCAATGACGAGACAATTTCATCAATAGCAAAGGCGCATAATAAAACCTCTGCGCAAATTATTTTAAGGTGGCACTTGCAGGCAGGCAATATTGCAATTCCGGGGTCAAGTAATGCGGCGCATATTCAGGAAAACTACGAAATTTTTGATTTCTCTCTGACAGATGATGAAATGAAAAAAATCAGTGCATTGGACGATACGGGACGGTTTTTCGTTATGTCTGATGAAGATGCCGAGAATTGGTTTACTTCAAGCAATCCCGATTTTAACAATCAGGAATAATGAGTCCCCGACCGCAATTTTCTGACAGAGATTTGATAAAACTGATACTGCCGTTATTTGCCGAACGCTTGCTTTCTATGCTTGTCGGCGTTGTCGATACACTTATGGTAAGTTATGTCGGTGAAGCGGCAGTATCGGGAATATCACTTATAAATCAGCTAAATAATGCTTTTATATTTATATTTGGCGCAGTTGCTTCGGGCGGAGCTGTAATAATCAGTCAGTATGTTGGAAAGCAAAGCAGGGAAAACAGCGGATTGGCAGCAAGCCAGCTTATAATGATTACAACGCTTATATCTCTTTTGGCTATGCTGTTTTCTCTCATATTTCGCAAACCTGTATTATCAGTGTTATTTGGAAAGGTTGAAACAGATGTTATGTATGCTTCTAATACATATCTGATATTATCGGCTTTATCCTTTCCTGCGCTTGCAGTACATAACGCAAGCGCCGCAATATTCCGCAGCACAGGGAAAACAGCGATAGTTATGTATATTGCACTAATAATGAATTTAATAAATGTTCTCGGAAACGCAGCAGGAATATTTGTGTTACATTTTGAGGTTGCGGGCGTGGCTGTATCTTCTTTGGTTTCAAGGATGTTTGCGGCAGTTGTATCGCTTATTTTCATCTTAAAGGAAAACGATACAATGCGGGTAAAAATTAAAGATATTTTTGCTTTGAACGCAGCAATGCTAAAACGGATTTTCTTAATTGCTGTCCCGAGTGGAGTTGAAACGGGGGTATTTCAGATTTCAAAGGTCGCAGTATCAAGTATTGCTGCGTTATTTGGGACAATGCAGATTGCAGCGCTTGCCGCGGCACAAAATATTTGGTCGTTAGGCTCGTTGTTTTGTATAGCTATGGGATATGCGTTTACTACGATAACAGGTCAATGTATCGGTGCGAATGATATTGAGTCAGCAAAGTATTTCAGTAAAAGACTTATCCGAATAACTTATATCGGTTCTGGATTATGGAATATTGTCATTATAGCTTTAATGCCTTTTCTGCTTAGGCTATATAATTTTTCGACAGAAACAAAACATCTTGTTTTTATACTTGTACTTATGCTGAATATCTGTAATACTGTTCTTTGCCCGTTAGATTTTTCTTTATCGGACGGATTAAGAGCGGCAGGCGATGCGCAATACATAATGATAACCTCCCTGTTATCATCTGTTACTTGTAGGATTGTATTTTCTGTATTGTTTGCAATAATTCTGAATATGGGTGTTATAGGGATAACTTTGGCAATGATATTCGACAGAATTATAAAGGCGATATTGATTATTGTGAGATATAAGAACGGTAAATGGACTAAATATAAAATTGTATAAAAATTATCAGCGATTATTAAATGCTTGGAGGAGTATAAAAATGAAAACACTTATTTTATATTATTCATACAGCGGAAACACAAGAAAAATTGCTCAAATGCTGCAAAATGAAATTGGCGGCGATATAACCGAAATAAAAACGGCTTTTCCGTATAAAGGCGATTATACGGAAGTTGTCAATCAGGGGAAACAAGAAATCGAAAGCGGTTTTCTGCCTGAAATACAGCCTATAAATGTTGATTTAGAAAAGTATGACACTATTTTACTCGGTACTCCCGTATGGTGGTACACCTTTGCGCCTGCTGTAAACACTTTCCTTACGGAAAATGATTTGTCAGGTAAAGCAATATATCCGTTTGCCACAAACGGCGGCTGGATAGGTCATACATTCAAAGATTTTGAGAGTAAATGCAAAGGTGCTCATGTTAATAAAGGTATAGATATTCTGTTTGACGAGCATACTCTGAAAACTTCTCAAGATGATATTATCGCTTGGGTAAAAAGTATTAAGTAAAGGACGATTTGAAATGAAAAAATTATTATCGCTTTTATCGCTTTTATTGATATTAACTCAATCGGTTTCAAGCTTTCTTTTAGTCTGTGCCGCTGAATCAACGCTTAAAATAGATAATGAACAAGTAAATTATGATTCAATTAAATACTCCGTTTCCTCAAATCAGCCATTGACAGGGGCTTTAATATGTGCGATATATGATGACAACGGCAGTTTAACCGGGGTTTCAATAAAAAAAGATATTTCGGGCGAAAACAGGTGGACAATAGAGCCGAGTATATCGCATGAGAAAGGAATGACAAAAATAATGTTTTTTAATTCTCTTGACGATATGAAGCCGTGGACGGAAGCAGTGTCATCGAACTGGGTAAGACCTGATAAACAGGCATCGCCCACCCTGTTATATCAAGGACAGGCAAGTATTCGCATTGTTACAAGCGAGGGTAAAGTTATTTATATTGATCCTTATGCAGGTAACGGTTATGATTTGCCGGCTGACTTGATTTTGGTTACACACGGACATTTTGACCACAATGGATTAAATAAAATCCGGAGCAGAAACAACGATTGTCGTATTATAACACAAAATGAAGCAATAAAAAATGGCGAACATCAAACTTTTGATTTGGGGTATGTTAAGGTTGAAGCCGTTGAAGCGGGTTTTAATTCATTGCATAGTGTAACGAACTGTGTCGGATATGTGCTCACATTCTCTAACGGTAAATCTGTGTATGTAACGGGTGACACATCTATGACAGAACAGATGTCAAGAATGAAAGATATGCAAATTGATTACGCATTTTATTGTTGTGACGGAGTATATAATATGGGACTTGACGAAGCTGCAAAATGCGCAGAAATGGTAGGGGCAAAACATAATATTCCATATCATATTACTGCTGAAAACGATAAGACATATGACCGCAGCTTAGCCGAAAAGTTTAATGCTCCAAACCGCCTCATTATAGATGAGAACGAAGAAATTAAATTAGATTGATTTGCTTAATTCCCTATGATGTATATTCTTAAACTTGAATATATCAATCTCGCCAAATAAAAAAAACAGTATTTGCGCGGGTAGTTTTGCTATGCTCAAACTGTTCTCCTCAAATATTGTTTGAAATGTTTGGGGGGGATATTTGTGTGCTGGAATAATCTTTCGCTGCTTGTCAGAAGCAGCGAATATTCATTTATCAAATATCGGTATTAAAAAGCACATATAATTTTAATACCGATAACCCTACTCTCGAAATTGATATATTAAATCGTACAAATAGAAATGCAAAATCAAATATCCGATTGAACTTTTATGTTCGGTCGGATATTTTTTTGGTTTTGCAAAAAATATTTCAAAAAATCGCTTGCACATTTGGCAGAAATGAAATTTTCACCGTAGTAGTGTCGGAAAGGGAAAAGATTACCCGCTTTTGCGGCTGCGAAAGGGGGTGAACTGATGGACACTTCCTTTGAAAAACATAAGCAGCACACTTTCGATTGTTTCTGCAAAAAGTTACTCAAAAATGAAATGCGTGATTACTATGACGAAATTCAAAGGCGCAGAAAATATGAGGTATCTTTTGAGGAACTGACGGCAAAGGAGCTTGGGCAGCTTGCAGCGTGCGATACTTATTTCGCAGACAGTCAGCACACTTTCAACGTGTTGGGAAACGACATACTCGTTAATGATGAAACAATAGCCGAAGCCTTAATCTCATTGCCCGAAAACAAACGGGATATTATTCTGCTTTCGTATTTCCTTGATATGAAAGACGAGGAAATCGGCGAGAAATTGAACTTGGTGCGCTCGACCGTGCAATACAGACGGACAAGCACACTCAAAGAACTGAAAAAGATTATGGAGGATATGGATAATGAATAGTACGAAAATCAAAAGTACATCAAATGATTTGATTCCATTCCCGGTAATTGTATCAGCGGCAAACGGCGACAGTGACGCTATCAATTTTGTGTTAAGGCATTATGCCGGATATATCGCTGCATTGTCAATGAGAACACTTTATGACAAAGACGGGAATCCGCATTTGTGTGTTGACGAGGAATTACGCCGGAGATTGGAAACAAAGTTGATTACTAACCTGACAAAATTCAAAATTGCTTAATTAAGCGCCCACCGGCAGGAGTGCACCCCCTTTCCGCACTCCTTGCCTTTGGGGATTTGTCATTCCATAAAAGCACATTTGAAAAAGTGTGCTTTTATAGGCTGATAATAGCTTAAAATAAATGTTCTTTGCCAAAGAAAGCGCACCGGCGCAGTATAGACAGTCTTTCAACATTCAGTCATAGCAGAGCTTATACAGTAAATGCGCCACGACGTCGGGGCAAG
>CAKSGG010000071.1 GCA_934454215.1 uncultured Clostridia bacterium | reverse complement strand
GTATGACGCCGCTGGATTACAGAAACGGGAGATAAAAATTATGAATAAAAAGTTTGTGCCCATAAGAAAAGTAATTTTCAGAAATTTAATGATTACCGAAATTGCTTTGATCATTGTCACATTGCTTGTAATTAATATTATTCTTCCGTATTGTTTTTATCTTAATCAAAAAGAAATAAACAAGGATATATCGGTGAGCATAAATGAAAATATTTCTGAAATATTATATGATTTAAACAGAGTGTATTCCGAATTATCGGCAGATAATGAAATGACGGAAAATATCAAAAAATATAATGAGGCTCGTGCTAAAAATGATTATAATATGATGAGGCAGTTATATTATAAGGTTTCTCCGAGATTGGGAAATACGGTTTTTTGCAATGAAAATCTTATAAGAAATATCGGTATTATGAGTGACGGGGAGACAATAATAAAATACGGAGACATGCACGGACTGGAGGAATATACCGATGAAAAATTATCGGGAAAACCGACATTTATAAGAGTTAAAACCGATGATGTCGGAGAATATTATCTCGTTATGCCCTTTTATGATAAAATCGGACAGCACATATGTGATATATTTTTTCAGTTAAGCAAAAGTAATTGCAAAATGATAGATAAGCAGGTTCGGTTCGCGGTTTTGGACAATAGCGGAGCTGTTATAATGTCAAACAAGGAAGAAACCGTTCCGAATAAGCAGATGTCGGAAATACTGAAAAGCGAAAACGAAGTAATGGGGTACAGCCATGTTAAAAAAATAAACGGAAAAAGTTATTTTACGGTGCTCAGCAAGGTGGAAAATTTCGGCTGGTATCTGTGCGTTATGCTACCCATAGACGGATTTTATAAATGTATAAGACGGCTTTGTGTATTAAGCGCATTTATAATGCTTATAATGTTTATAGCGGTTTGGAAACTGTCGGAT
This sequence comes from uncultured Clostridia bacterium, assembly GCA_934454215.1. Classification (GTDB taxonomy): domain Bacteria; phylum Bacillota; class Clostridia; order UBA1381; family UBA1381; genus Ornithomonoglobus_A. The sequence goes on along the minus strand of CAKSGG010000071.1, from coordinate 16,053 downwards.
TCATTTTCATCATATATAGGTAACGAAATAGGTCGGAATGTCAGAGAATTGAATAATTTTCTGAACATAAAGGGCGAGAGCGGAAACGAGAATGTAAAACGCAGCAGGCGGGAAATAGGGCTGTTTAAGGGCAAATCCGTATACAGTAAATTTTTTACATATAATATAGCCGCCGCAGTTGTGCCCATGATAATTATTCTGACCGTGATTAATGCTTATTACAGAAACACAATGGTCAGAGAATATGAAAACAGCGTTAATATACTTGCTGAAATGAATAAGTTTAAAATAGAAAATATTTTCGGTAAATACAGTAATGCGCTCAAGTATATATTAACCGATGAAAATATAAAGGAAAATATTTATAAATACAGTACTTTAAAGGACAGCGGGGATAATGGCGCATACAAATATTATGATAAAGCGAATAACGAACTGAAAAAGCTGTTTTCTCAGATAGGCGATTTCAGATTTATATATCAGAACAACGGCGGGGCTATTGCTGCGCAATGGATGGACGGCATGGAAAAAACAAAGGATGCGGTTTCATTTTCCGATGAATTTGTTATGTTTTTTGACAGTGCCGAAAGAGAATATATATGCAGTATAGGAAAACGGCTGTCGCTGTCATCGGATAATTATTTTAAGAAAATAGGTTATTGTACATTGCAGTTCGGGTGCGGAGGATTGATTAAAGATATTTCAGCACCGTACAGCGGTTCATTTTTTGAAATTGTGAACGAAAACAGAATAATAGCGTCGAGCACAGATAAGTATAATATAGGCAAAAGAGCGGATAACAATGACGAATATATAATAAAAAATTTTCCGCTGGATAAATATAAGGCGGAAATAAGAATACGTTCGTCAAAAGAACCCATGAAAAGAATTTTATTTATATGCACTATGATTTTCTTTGCGGTTATTTGTTTGATTTTATCGGCTGTATGCGTCATATCATACGGAATTTCAAATTACATAGCCGAGCCGGTTATCAGTACAAGGTATGCGCTCATAAATGATTTCAATGTTGAAATAAAGCGAAAACACAGAGATGAATTTGAAGAGCTTAAAGAAGCGGTGGACGAGATGAAACAGCGTATAAAAAAGCTTATCAATGAGGTTTACGAGCATGAGATTTTGGAAAAGGATTTGCAGATGGAAGCGCTCAGAGCACAGATACAGCCGCATTTTCTGTATAATGTATTTGAGGTAATAAATGCGATGATAGACCTTGAAGATGACAGGGTAAGCGAGCTGATTATACTGTTAAGCGACTTTTTCAGAAATGGAATAAGTATCGACAAAACGGAAATCACGCTTGAGGACGAGATTAAATATTCAAATATATATCTTGATATACAGAAATTTATTCTTGGGGACAGACTTTCGGTAACGGAACATATAGACGAAAGGTGTCTCAACAAACCGATTATAAGGTTTGTAATTCAGCCTATATTGGAGAATGCGTTTAAACACGGCGTTTTCAGAAAAAACAAAAAAATAAAGATAAAAATAAATGTTCTGTATGTGAAAAACGGAAAGATGAAAATATACATATCGGATAACGGCGCAGGAATGGACGAAGAATTAAGGCTTAAACTGATGGAATATATAAACGGCAAAAGTACGGACTTTAAGGGAGTGGGACTGAAAAATATAAACGAGCGTTTAATTCTCCATTACGGCAAAGAATACGGATTAAAAATACACAGCAAGGTAAATAAGGGCAGTATTTTTGTAATAACAATTCCGTGTGATTAAAAAAGGGATTGCCGGCAATCCCTTTTTTACTTGAACATATTTGACATCATATCACAGTAATCCTCAAATGAAGTTGTGAAAATATAATTTAAAATTAAAACATCATCAATTTGAGTCTGTTTGAATACATCACGCAGGTTGCCCTTATATGTTCTCGGGTCAATCATAATTATATCCGAATAATTATTTATACACCACGGAACAAAATCACTTGCAAAAGAATCCTTGATAACAAGCAGTGTTTTTTTATTAAGGATTCTTTTGTTTTCAATGTGTGTATACGGATGGTCGGCGGAAAAGAAAAATGAATAATTTTTCTTTGTGGTGTCAAACATCGGCGAAGTGTATTTTCTCACACTGCCATTTTTATTAATACTTTCCATTGAAACATCTATATCGTTTCCTTTTCGGGTATCGTACCATTCGAGAGTATCGGGATTTTCTGCGGCTTCACTGTCGGGACTTTGCTCATACAGATAACCCAACATTCCGTTTATGCTGTGTTTTTCAAAGTCGGAAATATTTACGGGCGGCAGATTTTGAGCTTTCATAAACGCACTGTAGCCGTAGTATGCACCGAGCATAGTCCAGTGGTGGTCGGTTCTGAAATAAATATATTCGTCCGTATGATTTTGCAGAGCGGAGTATATATCGACCGTTTTTACACGGGGGTTAAGCATAGAATATATTTCGTCTATCGTTTGTTTCTGACTTGTCTGAATACCGCTGTAGAGCTTATCGCAAAATTCAAGCTGTGTGGGAACAAGTGCGGAATAGACATTGATTTTTTCGCTGATGTTTGAAGATATTTTGTTAATTGCATCGGCATATTTTTTCTCCGAAGCCGTATTTTTTCTGAATACCTCCATGATTTTACCGTCAACAATCAGCATACATGCTTTCTTTACTGTTTTTGTTCCGATGTCTTTGTTTGTGTATACAATCCGTCCGCTCGGAGGGGTTATGCCTTTATTTTCATCTATATAATTTCCGAGTTTTACAAATTCGGAACGGTATGATATATTGTCATTTACATAATTCTCAAATTGGTTTGAAAAGTCCCCTGAAAAAAAGCTTTCCTCAGATAATTCAGGCATATCGGTAGGATTTCTGTTTTCATGTTTAAAGCTTTCCTTATCGGGAGGCATAACAAATAGTACCGCCGATGCAATCAGCAGCAATACAAAAACAAATGTAACAATTTTATTTTTCATTTCTGTTCCTCCCTCAGAATCTGAAATATAAAAACGGATTGTATGTTTGTCCCACAAGCAGAGTAAAGCTTAATCCAAATCCGATAATTACAGCCAACGGCTCTGCAATAGCTCCTAAAACCGAATATTTTTTGCACAGGTGATTAAATATTACTTTGGGAATCGGCGTTGAGGCGATTATACAAAGAACAATCAGCCATAGGTTTGAAAAAAGAGCCGATACTGTTGTGAGGTCGTATAAATCGCAGCCGTATCCGAACGCATGACGGAGAAAATCGGCAAGCTCGTTTATGTCGGTAAAATAAAATATTCCCCAAGCAAACGTAACGGGCAGCATTGTGTATATATAGCAGAGCGGAGACGGGATTTTATTGACAATTTTTTTCAGCGGATATTTTTCGATAAGAAGAAGTATTCCGTAAAATCCGCCCCATATAATAAAATTCCAGCTTGCGCCGTGCCAAAGCCCCGTTAAAAGCCATACGACCAAAAGATTTCTTACGGGTTTAAAACGGTTCCCGCCCAGAGGTATGTATACATAATCTCTGAAAAATGAGCTTAATGATATGTGCCATCTGCGCCAAAAGTCTGTAATGTTTTTTGCTATATACGGATAGTCGAAATTTTCGGCAAATGTAAAGCCGAGCATACGTCCCATGCCTATCGCCATATCCGAATATCCCGAAAAATCAAAATAAATCTGAAATGTGTACATTATAATTCCAAGCCATGATGACGCTGTGGTCGGAACAGAGGTTGATAAAAGCATCTGTGCGGTACTTCCCGCATTGTTTGCAAGAATGACTTTTTTGCACAGCCCCGCCGTAAAACGTTTTGCACCGGCTGAAAAATCCTCAAATGTGACGGCACGTTTGCGGAGCTGTTCTGCGATGTCGGTGTATCTTACTATAGGACCGGCGACAAGCTGAGGAAACATTGAAACATAGGTCATGAACCGCAGAAATGAGCGCTGAACCCTTGCTTTTCCTTTGTACATATCTATTGTATAGGAAAGAGTCTGAAATGTGTAAAATGATATGCCTATCGGTAAAGAAAATTTCGGAACATTCAGCTTAAACGGCAAAATCATATTCAAATTTTCAACAATAAATGACGAATATTTGAACACCGCAAGCAGTCCGAGGTTAATTGTAACAGATACGGCAAGGGCGGCACGGGCTTTGTTCGTGCCGAAGTTTTTGTCTATTATAAGTCCGTTCACATAATCCAGTGCCGCACTGAATATCAGAAGAATAACCCATACAGGCTCGCCCCATGCGTAAAATATCAGTGACGATAATACAAGTATCACATTTTTGTATGTGATATTGCGAGACAGGTTATATGCAAGCAGTGTTGTCGGCAGGAATATACATAAAAACAAAAGACTTGAAAAAACCAAATCAATCTTCTCCTTTATTTATTTTGAGTATGAAATCAAATATTTCTTTGGCGGCGGATTCTTTTGACATCTTCGGCAGACGGTATTCGGAATCGGCGGTAATAAGCGTTATTATGTTTGTGTCCGTTCCGAAACCTGCGCCCTCTTGTTTAAGATTGTTTGCCGCAATAATGTCAAGATTTTTCTTTGCAAGCTTTTTTCTTGAATTTTCAACGGTGTTTTCCGTTTCCATGGAAAATCCGCATAAAATCTGACCTTGCTTTTTGTTTTTGCCCAATTCGGCAAGAATATCGGTTGTTCTTGTAAGCTGTAAAGATGTTTCATCATCGCTTTTTTTGATTTTTTCGCCGCTTATGAATTTCGGTTTATAGTCGGCAACCGCCGCAGCTTTTACGATAATATCGGATTTCGGAGCTTTTTCAAATACGGCCTTTGCCATATCGTCGGCTGAAAACGTTCGTATAACATTAACAAATCTCGGCGGTTCAACGGTCATACTCCCTGCGACAAGTGTTACCTCCGCACCGCGCAGCATTGCGTTTTTTGCAAGAGCAGCGCCCATTTTTCCCGTTGAATGATTTGTGATAAATCTTACGGGGTCAATGCTCTCCTGCGTTGCACCCGCCGTAACAAGAACTTTTTTGCCGAGTAAATCCTTTTCGTATGCAATTTCTTTCATTATATAATCAAACAGGACGTCCTCCGAGGGCATACGTCCGTCACCGTTATCACCGTTTGCAAGACGTCCGTTATCGGGCGCAACTATTTCATAACCGAAACGTTTGAGCTTTTCAATATTATCCTGAACTATCGGATTGTGAAACATATTATGATTCATTGCAGGTGAAATTATTTTCTTGCAGGTACACGCCATAACGGTAGTGGTGAGCATATCGTCGGCAATTCCGTTTGCTATTTTACCGATAACGTTTGCGCTTGCGGGCGCTATCATAACGACATCTGCCGCCTTTGCAAGAGAAACATGTTCAACGCTGTATTCAAAATTCCTGTCAAACGTATCTATAAGGCATTTGTGCTGTGAAAGCGTTTCAAATGTAATAGGATTTATAAAATTTGCCGCATTTTCGGTCATCAGGACATGGACATCTGCATTAAGCTTTGTCAGAAGCCGAACGAGATTCGGTATTTTATAAGCGGCTATCGAGCCTGTAACGGCAATCAAAACGGTTTTTCCTTTCAGCATTTAATTCACTCTCCCAAAAAAATCAATTTTTTTGATTATAACACAATGCGGCGAATTTTTCAATATATGTAACATAAAAATAATATAGGGGGTGGTTTTTTGCAATATATTCTTCCTGTCATGATTACAATGATAATTGTTTTTTCAAACATAAAAAAGAAAAACGCATACGATTCGTTCATGAACGGAGTATGCGACGGAATGAAGCTTTTAAAAACAATATTTCCGCCACTGCTTGCAGTTATTACGGCGTCGTCCATGCTGAGAGCATCGGGAGCGATGGATATGATAATTAAATTATTGTCTCCCGCAGCGGAAAAGCTTGGTATTCCGAGCGGCGTTATGCCTATAGCACTGCTGCGTCCGATTTCGGGGGGAGGCTCAATCGGACTGCTTGCGGATATTTTAAAAAGCGAAGGGGCCGATACGCTTACCGGCAGAGCGGCGTCGGTTATTATGGGCGCAACCGAAACGACGTTCTATTGCATATCGGTATATTTTGCCAAAACAAGAGTAAAATCAACAGTTTCAATATTATTTATTGCACTGTTCTGCGATTTTATATCCGTACTTGCCGCAGTGTGTGCGATAAGACTTTTTTGATTAAGTAAAAATAAACAAAAAATATATTCTCTTATGTTGTATATCAAGAAAATTGGCATATTTTTAACAAATTTTCATATTTCTATTGAAAAAATTTAAAATTTTAGGTATAATATAAAATTAGATAGAACTGTGTAAACAGTATTATTTTGCAGAGACGTAAAAACGTCTTAATTTAAAGCAAAGGAGTTTTTTATTATGATGTACAACAAAGTAACTGTTGAGGACCTTGATGTAAAAGGAAAAAAGGTTCTTGTAAGATGCGATTTCAATGTACCTTTAGACGCAGAGGGAAATATCACAGATGAAAACCGTATTGTGGGAGCTCTTCCTACAATAGAATATCTTATCAATAACGGCGCAAAGGTTATTCTTTGCTCACACATGGGCAAGCCTAAGGGCGAGCCTGTTCCGTCGCTTTCGCTTGCACCTGTTGCAAAGCGCCTTTCGGAAAAGCTTGGCAAAGAAGTTGTTTTTGCGGCTGACGATAATGTTGTCGGTGAAAACGCTAAGGCTGCCGTTGCCGCTATGAAAGACGGAGACGTTGTTCTTCTTGAAAACACACGTTACAGAAAAGAAGAAACAAAGAACGTAAAGGAATTTTCGGAGGAGCTTGCTTCTTTGGCTGATATATTTGTAAACGACGCATTCGGTACAGCTCACAGAGCACACTGCTCAAACGTAGGTGTTGCTGAAATTTTAAAGCCGGCTGCCGCAGGTTATTTGATTCAGAAAGAAATAGAATTTTTGGGAAATGCCGTAAACAATCCCGTAAGACCGTTAGTTGCTGTATTGGGCGGTTCAAAGGTTTCTTCAAAGATTTCGGTTATAGAAAATCTTCTTGACAAGGTAGACAAGCTGATTATCGGTGGCGGTATGGCATATACATTTAAAGCCGCTTTGGGTCAGACAACGGGCGACTCACTTCTTGAACCTGATTTCATAGACTACGCAAAGAAGATGATGGAAAAAGCAGGAGATAAGCTTATTATCCCTGTTGATACTGTAGTTGCAAAAGAATTTAGCAATGACGCAGAATCAAAGGTTGTTGAAGGCAGTATTGAAGACGGCTGGATGGGTCTTGACATCGGACCTAAGTCGGTTAAGCTGTTCTCAGACGTATTAAAGACAGCAAAGACTGTTGTTTGGAACGGACCTATGGGCGTATTTGAAATGCCTAACTTTGCAAAGGGTACAAATGCAATTGCACAGGTTCTTGCAGATATAGATGCTACAACAATTATCGGCGGAGGCGACAGTGTTGCCGCTGTAAATCAGGCAGGCTTGGGCGACAAGATGAGCCATATTTCAACAGGCGGCGGCGCTTCAATGGAATTCCTTGAGGGTAAAGAGCTCCCGGGTATTGCCGCATTGACAGACAAATAAGGAGTGTTCTCAAATGAAAAAAATATTATTTCAGGGAGATTCGATAACGGACGCAGGACGTTCAAGAGAAGACGATTCCAACGTAGGTCGGGGCTATCCTATTTTTGTTAAGGCAGAGCTTGGCTTTGAAGCTCCGAATGAATATGAGTTTATAAACAGAGGTATAAGCGGAAACCGTGTTGTTGACCTTTATGCAAGAATTAAGGCTGATATTATAAATCTGAAACCTGATGTTATGAGCATATTGATAGGCGTAAACGATGTATGGCACGAAATCGGAAACAAGAACGGCGTTGATGCGGAAAAGTATTATAAAATATACTCAATGCTGATAGATGAAATAAAGGCAGCATTGCCCGATACAAAGATAATGATTCTTGAACCGTTTGTTTTGCGCGGTGACGGAACGGCGGACGCTTATGATGATTTCAGACCCGAGGTTGAAAAGCGTGCCGAAAAGGCTAAGATGATTGCGGAAAAATATAATTTAACATTTATTCCGCTCCAGGAAAAATTTGACACAGCGTACAAAACCGCTCCCGAGGGATACTGGCTTAAGGACGGAGTTCATCCTACTTCGGCAGGACATGAGCTTATAAAGAGAGAATGGATAAAAGCATTTAAAAGCTTATAATAATTAATGCAAAGGGCATTTACTTGCCTTTTGCGCCGCTTAGGCGGCGGAATGGAGGAATTTAAAATGGGAAAGTATATTATTGCAGGTAACTGGAAAATGAACAAGCTTCCGTCAGAAACATATGATTATGTTAAGGAAGTTGTTGAGGCTACAAAGGGAGCAAAGTGTGAGGTTGTATGCTGTACGCCTTATGTGTGTCTTGCTCCGGCTGTTGAGGCGGCAAAGGGAACTCATGTAAAAATCGGTGCAGAAAATCTTCATTTTGAAGACAAGGGCGCATTTACAGGTGAAGTAAGCGCAGATATGCTTGTTGACTTGGGCGTTGAGTATGTAATCATCGGTCACAGCGAAAGAAGAGAATACAATAATGAAACTGACGAAACTGTAAACCTAAAGGCAAAGAAAGCTCTTGCAAAAGGTCTTGTTCCTATTATCTGCTGCGGCGAATCGCTTGAACAGAGAGAGGCGGGAATAACAATGGATTTTATAACAATCCAGATAAAGAAGGCTTTTGCAGGTATAGACGCCGCTGACGCTGTAAAGATAGTTGTTGCTTATGAGCCGATTTGGGCAATCGGAACCGGTAAAACGGCAACGGACGACCAGGCTGAAGAGGTTTGCGGAGCAATCAGAAAGGTTCTTGCAGGTTTGTATGATGAGAATACCGCAAAGGCTATAACAATCCAGTACGGCGGTTCAATGAATGCCGGAAACTGCGCAGGGCTTTTGGCTAAAGAGAATATAGACGGCGGTCTTATAGGCGGCGCTTCGCTGAAATCTGCCGATTTTGCCGTAATAACAAAGGCAGCGGAATAATTATCCGATATGAAAAAAATATTATTGCTTGTTTCGCTTATTCTTGCTGTGGGTTCTTCGGTGTATGCCGCAGAACTTAAAGACATAAGCGGATATGAATTTGAAAAAGAAATTCTTATTCTTCAATCATTGAATATTGCAGGCGGAGACGAAAACGGATATTTTAACCCGAATGAGCGTGTAAAGCGTTCGGAGGCGGCAAAGCTGATAGATGAAGCGTTTTCGTACAGCGGTACGCCGTACGAACAAACGGATACGGAATTTTCCGATGTGAGTGCGTCTCATTGGGCGTCGGGATATATCAAGGCGGCGGCCGACAGGGCGTTCATAAACGGAATGGGAGACGGAACATTTGCACCTGACGCTGATATAACATATGCGCAGGCGGCAACAATTATAATGAAAGCTCTCGGATATGAGCCTTTTGCGGAGAGTTTCGGCGGTTATCCGAACGGATATATTCAGTATGCACAGTCGTTTCATTTAAGTGATAAAATTGCCGCAAATAACGATTCTGTTATGACCAGAGGCGAATTGGCTTATATGATAGCGAATGCTCTTGAAACGCCTGTTACGGAGTTTACGGCTGATAACAGATATTTAAATATAATGCAGGGCAGAGGAACAAATTATCTTTGCCCGCTTATCAAATATCATAAAGCATATTTCGTAAACGGAAAAATAACAGGCACTTACCGCAGCGGGGCGGCGGTAAAAAAAGGCTATGTTGAGCTTGAGATAGATTATGCCAAGCGCCTGGGAAACGAATATATAAATCTGCCGAAAACAATAGTATGCAATACCGCCGACGGAGATGCTGTTTATGACTTGATTTATTTGAAGGGCGATTTTATATTAAAGCAGTCCGGGGACGATGAGTATACAATAATAATGATTATAGTTTAAAAAGCTGAAGTTTATGCCGTTGTGTAACGGCGGAATGGAGAATTACAATGTCAAAATCACCAATTGCCTTAATCATCATGGATGGTTACGGCTTAAATAAAGAAACAAAGGGCAATGCAATTGCTGCCGCAAAAAAGCCTAATCTTGATAAATTTTTTGCGGAATGCCCGAATTCACAGCTTTCCGCAAGCGGACTTGATGTCGGCTTGCCCGACGGACAGATGGGTAACAGTGAAGTTGGACATACAAATATAGGTGCGGGACGTGTTGTTTACCAGATGCTTGTTAAAATTTCAAAGGATATTAATGACGGAGAAATTGAAAAGAATCAAGTATTGATTGACGCAATGGATAACTGCAAGGATGGTAAAGCACTTCACTTTATAGGTTTGCTTTCAAATGGAGGAGTACATTCTCATAATGAGCATTTGTACGGACTTATTGCAATGGCTAAAAAGCGGGGAATAGAGAATGTATACATTCACTGTTTCCTTGACGGACGTGATGTTCCTCCGACATCGGGTGCTGATTTCATGCAGGAGCTTGTTGATGAAACAAAGAAACTCGGAGCAGGAAAAGTAGCAACCGTTATGGGACGTTTCTATGCGATGGACAGAGATAACGCATGGGACAGAGTGGAGAAAGCATATGACGCTATGGTTTTAGGCGAGGGCGTTCAGGAGAACGACCCTGTTGAGGCTGTTAAAAATTCGTATTCAAATGATGTTACGGACGAGTTTGTTGTTCCTGCCGTTGTTGACAAGAACGGAATGATAAAAGAGGGCGATACCGTTATCTGCTTTAATTTCAGACCCGACCGTGCAAGACAGATTACAAGAGCATTTGTTGACCCGGAATTTAAAGGCTTTGAAAGAAAGAACGGGTATCAGAAACTTCATTATGTGTGCATGGCTCAGTATGATGCGGAAATGCCGAATGTGACGGTTGCATATCCGCCCGAACAGTTAAAGATGACATTCGGCGAATATATATCGAAAAAAGGGCTTACACAGCTTAGAATTGCCGAAACGCAGAAATATGCTCACGTAACCTTCTTCTTTAACGGCGGAGAGGAAAAGCAGTTCAAGGGTGAGGAAAGAATACTTATAAAATCACCTGATGTGGAAACGTTTGATATGAAACCCGAAATGAGTGCGTATGAAGTAACCGATGCGGTTGTGGACGCAATTAATTCGGATAAATTTGATGTTATCATACTAAACTATGCAAACTGCGACATGGTAGGTCATACGGGAGTATTTGATGCGGCTGTAGCGGCTGTTGAGGCGGTTGATACGTGCGTCGGAAGAATGGTTGACGCAATTCTTGCAAAGGGCGGAAAAGCTATTATAACTGCCGACCATGGCAATGCGGATTGTCTTATCGACCCGAAAACGGGAGCGATATTCACCGCTCACACAACAAATCCTGTTCCGATGATTGTTGTCGGTGCGGGGGATATAAAGGTTAAAAACGGCAGACTTTGCGACCTGTGCCCGACTATGCTTGACTTAATGGGACTTGAAAAACCGTCCGAAATGACGGGAGAAAGCCTGATAGTTAAATAAAAAATTAAAAAACAGTGATTGGCGGAAACGCTTTTCGCTGTTTTTTTTATTTTAAACTATTGACAATCGTTATTTTTTGTATTATAATGTAACTAATGAACGTTAGTTAGTGGAGGGCTTATGAAACAGGAAGATACAAAGAAAAAAATTCTTGAAAAGGCGCTTGAATTATTTTCATCTTGCGGATATGACTCAGTAAGCGTTGGCGAAATTGCAAGGGCGGTGGGTATAAAAGCACCGTCGCTTTATAATCACTATCCGAGCAAACAGGCTATTTTTGACGCTATTGTTGAAGATACCGATTTGCAATATGAAAAATATACCGATAAAATTGATATTCATGTTAAGGATTCAAAAAAGGATATAGGTGTTTTTTCAAAAATTACGGAGGATTTTCTGATTGAAAAGGTTCGTCGGATATTTTCATATTCCTTGCATGATGATAAAATAAGACGGTTTCGTAAAATGATGACAATTGAGCAGTTTAGGACGAGCGAATTATCGGAGTTTTATTCAAAGCGTTATGTTGAACGTATGATAATTTATCATACGGGCATTTTTGAAAGCCTTATTGCTGCGGGTGAGATAAAGGACGAGAATCCCGAAACGCTTGCCTTGATGTATGTTTCGCCCGTAATTACTCTGCTTGGCGTTTGCGACCGTCAGCCGGAAAAGGAGCAGGAGTGCCTTGAAAAGCTTGATGCGCACGTTCGTCTGTTTTATCGTACATTTAACAAACGGAGGAACTAAAATATGGAAATTAAAAAGCTTGACTATGATTTTTCCGTATGCAAGGTTATAGACTATACCCTTGTAAAGCTTAATTCCGACTATTGCTTTATCGGCAAGACAGACGAAGAAAATTCATTGGTGTGCCTTACAAGAGATGTTCCGCCGAATACAATTGAAAGAGATGACTGCTGGAAAGCGTTTCGTATTCAAGGCGTTCTTGATTTTTCGTTAATTGGTATACTGTCAAAAATTTCTGCGCTTTTGGCAGAAAATAAAATCGGAATTTTTGCGATTTCAACATTTAATACGGATTATATAATGACGAAAAAAGAAAACTATAATAAAGCACTTGAAGTGCTGAAAGGTGCAGGTTATAAAATTGTAGAATAGGAGGAATAAAATGGATTTTGAAACAGAAAGACTGATTTTACGCCCATGGGAGCTTTCGGATGCGGAGGCGTTATATGAATATGCGTCCGAGCCGTTGGTGGGACCGATTGCGGGCTGGGCGGTTCATACGAGTGTTGAGAACAGCCGTGAAATTATAAAAACTGTTTTGTCAGCACCCGAAACATATGCGGTTGTACCGAAAGGCACACAGAAACCGATAGGGAGCGTCGGGCTGATGATTGGAGATAAAAGCAATATCGGACTTCCCGAAACCGAATGTGAGGTCGGATATTGGATTGGTGTTCCGTTTTGGGGACAGGGACTTATTCCCGAAGCGGTTCAATGTCTTATGCGGCACGGGTTTGAAGATTTGCAAATGCAGAAAATGTGGTGCGGTTGTTTTGACGGAAATTTGCAATCAAAACGGGTTCAGGAGAAGTGCGGATTTACTTATCATCATACAGTGGAAAATGTACCGTGTGAGGCTGATGAATTATTGAGAACCGAACATATTACTTGTATTGCTAAAAAAGAATGGTTAAAAAACATGGAGGTATAAAATTATGAAAACAAAAAGAATGCTTGCGGCTGTAATTGCCGCTGCGGCGCTGCTGACAAATACAGCGTTTGCGTCAGATATATATGCCACAAGAGGTGAAGTGGCGGATATGCTGCTTTTGGCGGCGGACGATTATAATAAGGACGTGCAGCGCTCCGATATAATCAAAGGCTACGGCGGTGACGGCGAACTGCATGAGGATTGGAATATAAACCGTGCGGAGGCGCTTGTCATGCTTTCAAGAGCTTTTGGCAAATTGCCCGAGCTTTCGGGTCATAATGCACGTGTGGCACTGCGCAGCGGAGCATTTACCGATATTCCCGAGTGGGCGAAAACCGAGCTTCAGCCTGTATTGGACGCAGGAATTGCGGCAGGTACGGCAGACGGTATTTTTTCGCCGTATGACGATGTAACAAAAGAACAAATGGAGCTTTTTATAGAGCGTGTATATGCACTTTTCGGCATGAATGAAAGGGACGATTTTTATGCGGCTGTAAATAAAAACACATTAAATAATCTTGAAATTATGCCCGGACACGTTATGGCGGGAACTCTTTATGACCTTGGCGATAAGTCAGCGGAAGAAGTAAGCGGTATTATAAAAGAGGTTATAGAAAAAGGCGGCGAAAAAGGCAGTAAGGAACAAAAAATATCTGACTTTTATCATAATATTTTAAATACTGAGGATAGAAACAAACAGGGGATTTCACCGATTAAAAAATATCTTGATTTAATAAATAATGCAGGCAGTGTAAAAGAGCTTATAAGCGCTCAGAGCGTTATGCAGAATGAAATTTCATTTGCTCCGTATCTGGCGTTCTCGATTACAGTAGACCTTAAAGACAGCACAAAATATATACCTGTATTCGGAGCATATGAGCCGATTATGACGAAAGACTTTTATGAAGCTGGCACAGAGGCACAGAAAAATGCGTATTTTAAATATTTAAAAACACTTTTGTCGCTTGCCGGTGAGCCGTCTGATGATGAAAAAATAAACGGTTTTTATAATTATGAAAAAGCACTGTCGGAGAAGTTATTTAACCCCGAGGAAGAATCTGATGTTGATAAAATTTATAACACGTTTACGCTTTCGGAAATATCCGATATGTTTTCAAACGTGGATATGGCTGAGGTTCTGAAGGATTCGGGAGTAAAGGAAGAAAATAAAATTCTTATTACAAATCCCGAAATCGTAAAAGAGTTTGCAAAGAAATTTAACGACGAAAATCTTGAAGTCTTAAAAACTGCGGCAAAAATTTCTTTGCTTAACAGCTACGGCGGTGCGCTTTCAACGGACTTTACGGACGCAAGCGATACATTCAACGCCGAATATCTGGGTATTTCGGGTACGTATTCCGATGAAGAAAGAGCGACGCTTATATTATCCAACGTTATGCCCGATTATATAGGTGAGATTTATGCCGAAAAATATTTTACGGAAGAGGCAAAACAAAATGTTTTGAAAATGGTAAAGGACATTATTGATGTTTACAAAGAACGTATAGAAAAGCTTGACTGGATGAGTAAGGAAACAAAGGAAAAGGCAATTAACAAGCTTGATAAAATGGGAATTAAAATCGGTTATCCCGACAGCTTTGAAACATATCTTGACGATGTGGAGATAAAATCGGCGGCAGACGGCGGCAGCTATTTTGAAAATATAATTGACATGGCAAAAGCGTCAAAAAATGAAATATCAAATTGTCAGAGTGAGACGGTTGATAAAACAGAGTGGCTTATGTACCCGTATACGGTAAATGCGTGCTACAGTGTAACGTCAAATGATATTACATTTCCTGCGGCAATTTTACAGTCTCCGATGTATGATATAAATGCTTCATATGAAGAGAATTTAGGTGCTATCGGATATATTATTGCGCATGAAATCACACACGCATTTGACAATAATGGCGCAAAGTTTGACGAAAACGGAAATGCGGATGACTGGTGGACTGCCGAGGATTATGCCGAATTTGAAAAGAGATGCGAAAAAATGGTGTATTTCTATGATAGGAAAGAGGGAATACCGGGTGTTCCGATGAACGGCAGACTGACCTTGAGCGAGAATGTTTCCGACCAAGGCGCTGTACAGTGTGTTACAGAGATTGCGTCAAGGCTTGAAAATCCCGATTATCAAAAGCTGTACCGTTCTATGGCGAATGCATGGGCGAGTACGAAAACACGTGAATATGCGAAATATGCGGCGGGAATTGATGTTCACTCGGAGGATAAGCTGCGTGTGAACCGTGTGGTTGTAAACTGTGATGAGTTTTACGAAGCTTTCGGAATAACCGAAAAAGACGGTATGTGGGTTGCACCTGCGGAGAGAGTAAAAATATGGTAAGACAGAGCAAAATTGTTCACAGTATTCTGTGAACAATTTTGACTTTTGAGAGGAGTTGATAGGGTGTGAATATAACTGTAATACGTGCAACGAAAAGACAAAATAGCAGTACATACAATGCGGCAAAATATTTTATTTCAAAGCTTGGCAATGCAGATAAGGTTTTTGAATTTACACTGCCCGATGATATGCCGCATATCTGCCGAGGGTGCTATGCCTGTCTTGACGGGAAAGAGAATAAATGCGGCGGCTATGAGTATTTAAAACCGATAAATGAAGCGATTGCAAAATCACGGCTTATAATTTTTTGCTGCCCTGTCTGGTGCTTTCATGCACCGGGGCAGATAAAGTCATTTTTGGACCACTACGGTTACAGATGGCTTGTACACCGCCCGAATTTTGATATGGCAAATAAACAGGCGGTAATAATTACTACGGCGGGCGGCGGAGGCTTGAAAAGCGCCGCAAAGGATATAAAGGACAGCATGGATTACTGGGGAGTTGCAAGAACGCACGTTGTTACAC
>CAKSGG010000070.1 GCA_934454215.1 uncultured Clostridia bacterium | reverse complement strand
AAGCCCCTGCCATCGTGGCGCATTTACTGTATAAGCTCTGCTATGACTGAATGTTGAAAGACTGTCTATACTGCGCCGGTGCGCTTTCTTTGTCAAAGAACATTTATTTTAAGCTATTATCAGCCTATCAAAGCATATCCAATTATGACTATGTTTTGATAGAACGATAAAAAGAAAGGAAGTGCGGAAAGGGAACGCACTCCCGCCACTCAATTACTTTCGTATTTCAAAATTGGAAACAATACTTTTCATAAGTTTTGATTCTAATCTCAGTCGCATATCCTCGTCAACATAAAGATATTCATTGCCGTATTCATCTTTTAATGTACGTGTGGCAAGTTTCTTTATGTATCCGCTGAAATAACCGAGTACGAAAGCTAAATCTTCCGCATTACCGCTGACAGCTCCGTCAATGGTATGTCTGGGAATTTCCGCAAGTTGCTTTGTCATTCAAAACCCTCCTCATCTAAAAGTTTTCTAAGCTGCAAAAGTGAGCTGAGCCGTCTTTTTGAAATTGTCTGCTGAATTGCGCCAAGCTCTCTGCCGATTTCCTTATCGGTCATTCCGGCAAAAAAGGAAAGCAAGATAACATCACGTTTTGCCTGTGGCAGTTTTGATATAACATCTGCCAGTGCAGCGTCATTTACGACAATTTCCTTGTCAAGAACATTGAATATATGCTCGTCCGCAAAATATTCATCATATGCTGACAGGCTGATAATTTCATCATTTGTCAGCTCATCAAGGGATTTTTCTCGTTTCCTTTGCCTTGCAAATTCCGCTTCGATATTAACCGCTTCGTGTTTTAATACACGCACGCAGAATTTGCAGAATTGTTTTGATATACGTATATCGTTCTGAGTCATTTTTCTCACCTCCTTTCACACAGAAAGTCGGTGTTTTTTCCCTTTCATCTTATAAACAGCAAAAAGTCCGAAAATACAACTTTTTTCAGAAAAAAATTAAAATTATTTTCAAAAAATAAAAAACCAAAAAAAGTCAGAGAGTAAAGACTTTTTTTGGTTTTATTAATATTATTTGATTTTATATGTTGATTTGGTAAATATATTTAAAAATGATAGTCTAAGCCAATATGTTTCAATAATTTCTGATATTATTGTACATCATTTTTACTTATTGCGGATATACCAGATATTTTTGATTTTATTTTTTGCGCTGTGTGGATAGAATATTAATCCATCTATATACCCAAAATACCAGTAACAACAAATGAAATATACTTAATGCCTTTATATTTTCTTATAAAGTAAATATTTCAAGTTTACCAAGACTTCTAAAGTTTGAGCTTTTTGCATAAACTATTGCGTCTGTTATAAGATGCTCCATATCCGGTAATAGTTATATTTTTTCTCTTGCCGCTAAGTTTTCTGAACAGGGATCGTAATGGAACATAGATGCAGAAAACAGGAAATAGAGCAGGAAACTTTTCTATGATCTTAAAATCCCTTTTTACAATTTGTCTAATCGTAAATAACATATTTATTAATGTTTTTTTGCAATTTTGATTCTGGGTGTCAGTATATGAAGGTGATATGCCGTCACATAAAAATTCCAAAATCAATTCTTCTACGGTTTCATTGTCAATTTGTTCTTTTGTTTTACCGCTAAAATCCATACCTAAATATTTTGAGGAAAGTTCCATAATTGCACAAGAAAATATTTCTACATCAACTTCGCATAATGCCGGATAAACCTTGTTATTCCATATATCATTTTCTATACTTCGGACAGCTATCGCAAAATCACAAACCATTCTCATTGTAGCTTTGTGTTCAATGAAGTGCCTTTGAGTATGCAGTGCTAATGAAATAATCTGAAATTCATCGGAAAGCATCGGGAAAGAAAAACAATCATATATTTCTGTTTTTGTATTGTCAAGTGCTTTCCTCAAATATTTTTTCAACTTATATCCATATTCGTCATTTGTGTACTCAGTTATTGATTTATGTATTTCAATGCTGACTCCTTCATACAAAAACTGATAATGAAATTTATGTTTAAGGTGTTCATAATCCCTTTGCGTTGTTCCTGTTAAAATATTTATAGCAGTGTCATATTTATCAGCTGCAACAAGAATATCAATATCACCTAAAGGTCTGTATAAAGGCTCTGGATAATTTCTTGAAACTGTTATTCCTTTCAAAACAGCACAATTAATATTATTATTTTCGAGAATAGATATTACTTTCGATTGCACATTCAAATTTTTATAATTATTCGCCACTACCCAAAGGCTATACTTTTTCCATAATTCAGGTAAAGGTTGTGAGGCTCTCGCAGTGCCATCATATATCAGCGACAAGCATAAATGGTTATTTGCAATCAATTCAATTTCATCATAATTGATGTTATCAACAATAACTTTGTCCGGCTTTAATGCGTTTTTTAATAAATTTATAAAATCATTTTGGTTTTTGTTCATTTTTTTTACCTCTCTTAATGCAACTTTTTGTATAAGCAAAAGCATATATTGTGATAATAACAATAAATATTAAAATTTGAAATGTTAAGTATTTATTACCCCAATTAGCTATTATGAGTTGAGTCAATAATAATAAATACATAATACATTCTATAGTAATACTATGTTTTAATTGTAGTTTTACTTTTTTTGTTAAAACAATATATCTTATTAACCACACCGAAAAAAAACTAAAAGCCGTTGCAATAGCTGCACCGTAGGCTCCATATGGTGGTATTAACAACATATTAGTACAAAAATTAATGCCAGCAGCGATAATAGCAGTTACAGAGATTACTTTTGTTCTTTTAAGTGCTATAAAATACTGTTCACATATTATTGACATATGACACATTAATGATGAAAACAACAAGGGCGGCACATAATGCCACGCTTCAAAATATTGTTTTGAAAACAGAAGTTTGAAAACATATATGTTGATTATCATTAAAAATGAACATATTATAACAAAACACATATTTATTGTTGCATAGCTTTTCCCTAAAAATCCATCTTTATCTTCTAAATCAAATTCTTTTATTGCTGAAATAGAATACGCATTTGCAATGGTTCCACCAAATAATGATAAAATAGAAGGAATTTTATATGCAACAGCCATTAATCCTACCGCTGCCGTACTGTAAAAATATCCGAGAATATATTTATCTAGGGAAGTGTTTATCCACCAAGCCAATCCACTCCATATTAATGGTATGCTATAATGTAATATATTGCTTGTTAACTTTTTGTCACAGGTTGTTAATTTAATATGTTTATACAAGTTGGAAACAAAAAGCATAAGTATAATTGCTGCTACATTCCCTAATAAAGATGAAAATAAGTATCCCAACACGCCTAACTTAAACATAAGTAACAGAATGAGATTTGATATAACATTAATAACAGTTACCAAAACATTACTTACGGTCAAAATTTTAATTTTTTCTAAGCCTTTACAATAGTATGATAAAATATTTCTAAGCGCATTTGCAAAATAAATTGCATTAAACATCACAAGATAAGATGTTTCCAATTTAATTATTCCGATTAATTTACATATCACACTGCCTACTATCAATAAAATTGTTCCAGCTATACTTACTCGTATTCCTACATTTAAGATACTATCAGAATCGTTTTTCTTTTCTATTGTAAATCTAAGCATTGCATCTTGCACCTGAAGCGTTAAAATAGGTAACAATAATTGTACCGTCGTATATATAAGGTCGGCTATGCCGTATTCATCGGCAGTAAGACAATATGTATACAATGGTACCATAAAGAAGGTAATCGCTTTAGGCAAAAAATTTGCTATAAAAAATAATCCTATGTTTTTAATTAATTCTACTGATGGTTTGCTTGATTTCATTATTTTATCCCTCAATTTAAGTTTTTGTTTTTGAATATAGATAAAGCTATATTCGGGCTAATGCATATAAATAGTCCGTATAATTTGTTGAATATTGAATATCCACTGAATAAATATTTAAACATATGCTGCCGTATATTTGAAATCAAAAAATCTATGGTTTTTTTATCATTAAAGTCACAGTTGCTTATTTTTTTCATAAATGATATTGAAATACGAACAGAATGATTTATAGCATATCTAAAATACTGTGGATATTTTTGTTTCACAAATTTTTGTAGTTCTTCTGCAATAATAAAGTAGTCCAGTTGTCTATTTGTAAAATTGGATTTAGTTATGCTTTCAATATTTGTTCTGTAATAATACTTCTTGGCATCTACATAGGCTATTTTTTTTGACAACTCTACCAATTTGTAGGTAGTTCCTAAGTCTTCATATATTTTTCCGTTAGGATAACGAATTACATTAAAGAGATTGTTTTTATAAAGCTTTCCCCAAGCGGATGTCAAAATCTTTTTTTCTGTTAATATGCATTTTAGTGTTTCTTCTTTTGTGAGAACTTCTATTTTTTTTTGTATACCTTTATCAAATTTGCTCGTATGGTCGGCTTTACAACATATTGAAATATCTGCGTTTGTTGACTGTATCGCATAAACGAGTTGCTCAATCATATCAGACATTATATAATCATCACTGTCGATAAAGGTATAATAATCTCCATTAGCAACATCTATTCCAGCATTTCTTGCCGAAGAAAGACCACCGTTATTTTTATGAACTAATTTTATCCTACTATCTTTCCTTTTGTATCTCTCACATATATCTCTGCAATTATCAGTAGAGCCATCATTAACTAGTATAATTTCCAAATCAGAATATGTCTGATTTATAACGCTTTCAATACATTCTGACAGATACTTTTCAACATTATAAATTGGAATAATAACTGAAACCATAATCTTTCTCCTAAAATATATTTATCTCTTTGCCTTGTTTTAGTCTATTAATTATTAGTATACAAATAAGCAGAAATATCCACATTGATAATGTATGTTGGCATTCCAACACGTTCCATTCAAAAATCATCGAGATAATCATTGCAAAAAGTTCTCGTTGTTTTAGTTTCCAAGCACTTATTGCTAAGCCTATAGGCAAAGCAGCAAAAGCAATAACACCCAAAAAACCAAAATATGTACCGAAAGCAACAAAGGTATTATGAGCTGCATTGTGATAGCCATATAGGGTATACAAAATTATTGAAGACTCAAACGGACCTGCTCCGAAAGGTTTGTCCATCATAACTTTCAGTCCATATTGCCAATTCTCCAATCTGCGTCCATTACTGTTATCATTATATGAGTTTTCAAACAAACGCTTATATATGTCTTGACTAAAAACTCCTTTTTGTATGGCAATAATCAACACGATAATCAGCAAAAGAATCACAAAAAGAAGTTTATTTCTTGTTTTGTGATTTTTCATAAACAAAATCAATAATACGCCATATATGCAGGCTGTTATTAAAACACTTCTTGAACCTGTCATTAATGAACTTAATAATGTTATAGCTGCAAATATTGAGTATAAAATTACATTTTTCTTTTTTCTGGAATCTATACTTTTTATAACTGCCCATACACAAAACTCGAAACCTGTTATTAGCAATAAAGCTAAGAAATTAGGCTCAAACTCTATATGATTACCGAAAGTCTGTGTGTATGTCATTTTGTCATAGATAGCACCGGAATACCCCTTGCCATACAATAATAGTAAAATTCCGAAAATCACGGACGAATATATTACCCCATCTATTATAATTTTTATATCTTTATTACTATTCATCGTATTCATAGTTGTTATAATTAATAATAAATTCAGAAATAACCCCATAGCAATTCCGTGGTCATATGTACCGATACCCCAATAGATTACATTAAAAACTAATAATATCATTAAACAATAGGTAATGTAATTACTATGTATTTTTTTATCAAACACAACTAATGTAAGTGTATTACAAACAGTTGCCACAATGAACAATGGGGCATTGCCTGCAATTTGGATGTTTTGACCGTTTCCCAAGAACAGGAAAATCAGTCCTAAGAATATGAATTTTGAACTAAATTTTGTTTTTTCTATACTGTCTGTACTATTTATCATATTTTTCATTCCTTGATGATTATTTTTTTATATTGTTGAATAGTTGTTTGTGATATTTTATTCCAGTCAAAATTTTCTTTTATTAACCTTATTGCATTTTTTGATTTCTTTTGCCATATATCACGTTGAACTATTGCTTGTCTAATTTCCTGTGCAATGTCTTTTTCATTTGTTCCAGCAACCCAACCAGCGTCATATTTTTTTATTAACTCGCCCAAATTTGTACCTTCTGTAACTATACAGGGAATACCATAGCTTAATGCTTCTAATATTCCCATAGGCATACCTTCAGAACGAGATGTCTGAATAAACAAATCTGAATTAAGTAAAAGATTTTCTTTGTCTTTTCCCATAACACCATTATGTAACTCTATTAAGTCTTTAACATTATTTTTATCTATCATATTCAAAATATTGTTGTGCCAATTTCCATAATTCTGACCATACATACTTACACGAATATTATTTGAGCGAAAATCTTCTGAGTAAAGTTTTATCCCGTCAATTAAAAGGTCCAAGCCTTTGATATATGGATCCATTCGTCCAATATAGATAAGTTCTACTTTATTTATGCTAAATCTTGATTTACTTTTAACAGGAATATTCATACCGTTTGTACCAATGAATTTGTTAATATTGATTTTTGTTTCGTCAAATTCTTTTTTAGAGAGACATTGGATAGCTGAAGCATGTTTAATAAATCTATTAAAAAATAATAAATTCGCAAACTGCTTTTTAAATTTTTTTACCTGTTGTGCTGTGAATGTTAAGGAGCCGTGAGGTAAAAGTATATATGGTATGTTATTTTTTGCCAAGTTTTTATAAATTGATAAATATTCTTTCCGATACACCTCGTGAAATACTACTAAATCAGTTTTATCGTACGGCTTCGGTAGTGCTTTTATATCAAATGAATTTTCAATATATAATTGATATTGCGATAACCCATTTATCTTTTCATTAGATATATTTACAAACCCAACATCAGCGTAATTGGCCTGTGAGAGTATGTGCTGTGGCACAACGACACAAACACCGTTACAAGGATTATTTTTGATTTTTGCAATATGTAAAACAATCATTAATATCACCATTTTTCTATATACTTTGCCTTGATATTTTTCTTCGCCTTTTTGAGTCTAATAGCGCCAATACTTTAGGACAAATGCACCCGACAATCAACAACATTTTTCTGTAAATTGAAATGTATTTGCTGATTGATATAAATAATATATTTTTTCGCACATACCTAAGCCATCGTATATAATCTTTTGAATATGTATTTTTTAAGTGATTAGTATTTACTCTCACGATTGCACCTAAATAAAACATACACAAATGGAGCAATAGCGCATCACGAATTTGATTCGTTTTATTTAAAATATTAACTTCTATATTTTTTATTGCTTTTTCACCATTATAGATTTTTTCAATGTTGAAATTTGTACAAGCGGACATTTCATTATTTCGTCTGTAATAATATACCTTTCTATTTCCAACCGTGACAAAGTTTGAAAGCTGTGCAACCGTGGTGATGAATGACAAACCTTCTCCATAAAATAGTGATGTGGAAAATTTTATGTTATTCTCATTAAGAAAACTCCGTTTGTATATCTTATTCCAACAACCGACAATAACCTTACAGGAAAGCAATAATGCCGTTGCATCAGCCGGACTATATTGTTTTATGTTATCATTTTCAATTTGTAATTCGGTATTTTTTGTGTAACATTTTGTAGATAAACAAAAATCCGCACCACTTTCGGCAAGGTTTAACATATATTCAACGAAATCATTTGATATATAGTCATCTCCGTCAACAAAAATAACATATTTGCCACGAGCCATATCAATTCCATCGTTTCTTGCGGCACTCACGCCGGCGTTATCTTTATGTATGACCTTAATTCTTTGGTCTTTTTTCTCCAAAACATCAAGGAGTTTACCGCTATTATCCGTTGAGCCATCATCAATTATAATTATTTCAATGTTTTTGTATGTTTGCTCCAATATTGATAAAATACATTTTTCTATATATTTTTCAACATTATAAACCGGAACTATAATTGAGATTAAAGGGAGTGTGTTATCCATTTTTCGTTTCTCCAATTACTGTATTTTTTTAGCATCGCTTATACAATCTTTTAAGTAAAGCATTGATTTATTTCTAAAATCCAAAATGTGTTTGTTTATGTCATCGTATTTGATTTTATTTTCAAACACACAATTTAAAGTGTCAAAATTTTCAATTATCCTGTCAGACAAATTAAATCTGTCGAGCAAGTCATAAAGTTTATTTTTATTACCCCTGATTTTAGCCGCAAAATCAGAATTTGTGATTAACGACATTACAGAGCCGTGAAATGTATCTGTAATTACATATTCTGCGTATTTGAAATATCCGAGTATTTTTATCGGGTCTCCGTCAACACATTTGTCACACCATTTATGATAAAAGCCTGCTGACACAATTTTCAAATTGTGTTTTCGGGCAAATGATATTATTTTCTTGGTTTCTTCCCGATTATTCATATTATTGTCATAAGCATAAATCAATAAATAGTTATCTTTTATTTCTCTTTCAGCTTGTTCTATCTCATCAGTATATCCGTACAAAATAACCGGGTCGCAAACAATGTCAATATTTTTATCAGTTAATGAACTTGCAATATCAAATGTGTTTTTATCTCTTACAGATATTTTCTCAATATCTGATAATCCGGCTTTAATAAGCTGCTGCATATGTTTTTGTTTTATCGTGTTTAAATCCGTCGGTCCGCAGCAAGCAGCGTATGTATATATGTGCGAACAGGGGACACCGATTCCAAAGAAAAACGGATTAACACCTGCTTCAATACTAAACACTTCATCACTGCCAATAAAAACAGCGTCAAGATTTTTTGCTCTTGAATAAAACTCTCCCAGCAAAGGCTTTTTGAATTTATCCAATGTATTTTTCTTGCGAATATTGAAAATTGTTCTTTTCAGTCCAATTTTGCGAATATATGATAAATACCAAAATAAAGATTTTATAGATATATCATATTTCTTATCAAGACCGCTTTCCATAAAATCAAAATTCTTTTTGAAAGTTAATGCACTCACTTTATTATTTTCTTTTTCAAGTACGCTTTTTAAAGCATAAAGCTGTAATAATGCGCCGTGATTATGAACATTATAATGTGTTATAATTCCGATTTTCATATTTTTCTCCCATAAGCACTATTTTCTTAACAATTTATTATATACTACTCTTTTTAAAGCAACGGGACAGTAAACAAACCCAACAATATAAACCATATTGCCGGCAGCTTCCATTTTGTTTATCAATTTATGATTTAACATAAATCTTTGAAGCACTTTCCACCCCTTAATTCTGACTTTTGAACTGCGTTTGCCGTCAAATCCATTACCAACACGCACATATACCAATGATTCATTCAGATTTTCCAGCTTGCAGCCTGCGGCAATCATTTTAAGCCATAAGTAGTAATCTTCCAACAAAAGCAAGGTTTCATATCCGCCGCATTTTTCAAGTGCAGATTTTTTCATACACACAGTAACGTGATTCATCGGATTGCGTTTTTTACCCATTTTTACAATATCATCGTGCTTTTGAGGACATATGCGTTTGCGCATTTGCTCGTTTTCGGGAGATTTGTCAAATTCGGCAATATCTGTACCCAACACGTCAATATCGGTATGGCTTTCTATGTATGCAATTTGTTTTTCAAATCTTGTCGGAGCGCTTATATCATCGGAATCCATTCTGAAAATATAATCCCCGGTGCATTTTTCAGAGCCTATACGCAGTGCTTGTCCCAATCCTTGATTTGTTTTTTGAGGATAATAAAACACAATGTTTTCTTTATTTTCTCTGAATTTATTTAACACCGCATAAAGCTCCTGCGTTAATTCTCCGTCAAATACAACAACAATTTCATCAGGTTTTCGTGTTTGCTTTTCATAAATGCTTTCCAATGCAACTTTCAGAAAATTTGGATTATCATTCTTGTATACTGACATCAAAACTGAATATTTCATTTGTGTACAACCTCTTTTTCCTTAACATCGTTTGTTGCTCCGCCTTCAACAACGCCTTCGTGCTTCAATACCTTTGTTATTGTGCCGAAAAAGCATTTTAAATCCATAGTAAACGCAGTAAAACCGCCGGCATTTAATTTTTCAGTGTATTCGCCGTCAAACCTTGACTTTATATCAATAGGCAGTTCATCACGACCGTTTATCTGCGCCCAGCCGGTTAATCCCGGTTTTATATCATTTGCTCCGTATTTGTCACGTTCAGCAATCAAATCGTACTGATTCCAGAGTGCCGGACGAGGACCGATAATCGACATTCTTCCTAAGAGTATGTCATAAATCTGTGGTAACTCGTCTATACTAAGGAGACGCAGTACACGACCAACCCTCGTTATGTACTGTTCGGGATTGTCAAGCAGGTGAGTCGGAATATCAGGTGTATTCATTTTCATACTGCGGAATTTATGAAGCCAAAATATTTTTTTGTTTTTACCGATTCTCTTTTGCTTAAAGAAAACAGGGCCGGGATCGTCAATATATATAAGTACACTTACAATAATGAAAATAGGCAATAGAATTATAGCGCCCAAAAGCGATAGCACCAAATCTATAATTCGTTTTATAACATTTTTATACATCGGCTTAATTCCTCACATTCCGTCCTCAAAACAATAATCCAAGCCGTTTACAGACAACGGACCGTGTGGCTTTTTTGCATTATTTGCATTACCGGGTGATTTTTCGGTATCAAAAAACAAATCGCCTACTTCTATTGTGTTCCTCTTAAAAATTTCGCCGCTTTTAATTTCCACTCCGGCAGGAACAAGTGTATTATCCGCAACCGTTGCACGACATTCCATATGTACACCATCACAGCACATACTTGAATGATTAACTATACTGCCTGCGCCGATTATGCAGCCTGTTGATATAACCGAGCCGGTATTGATAACAGCCATTGCTTCAATCATACTGCCTTGCATAATCTGAGCAGACGGCGATATATATGCGTTTGGCGAAATAAGCGTTACAATTCTATACGGTGTTGTTTCTTTAATTTTGTTCAGTAAATTTAATTTTATTTTTGGATTTGCTATTGCCACAAAAATATTACTGTATTCATTGGCGAAATTTTCAAAATCATTTAATGTGCCTAAAATCTTTGTCCCGTCAGGCATTTCCGTGATGTTATCATCAAGAAAATTTATTTTCTCAAAACACCCAATATGCCGGGCTATTTCTCTTGCTGACATACCGCAAAGCCCCGCTCCGAGAATTAACAAATTTTTGTTCATACCGCATAACTCCTTAATTCATCTTTTTGTATCAGTTTACTGTCAGACACATTGACCACATCGGCTGCGTCTGTATTTTCCCAAGCTATTCCTATACTTTCAAGCCGTTTAATTTGATTGCCGTTTTCACCGTCTGTTTTTAACTTTGTCTTATTTTTGCGTTGTTTTTTTAACCACCGACCTATACATAGTCCGTTTTCGTCTGTATAAGTCGTACCTATTTCAAGGTTGCCGTAAGTCATATAATATTTTTCGCACGCAGAAAAATATGTTTCCCAATTTCTTGCCGCAGGCGATAACCAATCCATACCGATTTTGTTAAGACGCTCTATTCTATCATTTGAAAGCGTTCCTTTTGTACGATTGCTTCTTTGCGTGCGCAGCCATTCTTTTAGAGAATAGCCATCGGCGGTTTTATATCCGGCAGGTGCATTGAGATTACCGTGTTCGTTAAAATAAATTTCCGCTGATTTATATAATTTTTCCCACTGCTTAGCTATCGGACTCCAAATCATTCCGATACCGTCAAGACGCTTTTTCTGATTTTTGGTTATTTTCTTATTTCCGGACGGGTGTCTGTAATTATATCTTTGATTTGTAATCCATATACCGAGAGTATATCCGCTATCGTCTATATGGGAAGTCGGAATATTAAGGTTTCCGTTTGTTTCATAATATTTTTTTGCGTGTAAAAATCCTGTTTCCCAAGCATCGGCATAAGTGTTCCATACAATTCCGACTGATTCAAGCAGTTTGATTTTTTCCTCTGACAGTTTTCCGTCTTTATAACACTGACGCTGTTTTGCTAACCATATATCCAATTTTTTATCTTTTTTCGATAAGCTGTTTCCGATGCTTGATATATTGCCGCACTTATCAAAATAGGTCTTTATCTTTTTGAAATATCCTAACCATATTTCATCGTATTTTTTTTGAATATCCGCAGTCCACTCTATATCAAGAGTTTCAAGTTGTCGCACATATTCAGCGGATAATTTGCCGGATTTGTATTTTTTTCTTTGCTCTGAAAGCCATTTACCGAGCCATATTCCGTTTACCACATAATTTGTAGACATATTCAAATTGCCGTTTTCATCAAAATATGCTTTTGCGAGTGCAAACCGAATATCCCAAGAATTTTCTTTATCCCATACCATTCCGATATTATCAAGTCTTGATTTTCTGGCTTCGGAAAGTTTTTTATTATTTCTTTGCCGTTCAATCCATTTTCCAAGAAGAATGCCGTCTGATGTTTTGTATGAAGCCGGAACATTCAAGTTGCCGTATGTTTCAAAATATATCCGTGCGGCTTCATAACAAATATTCCAATCTCTTTCGTGTTTTTTATCCCAAACCATTCCAAGCTCGTTGAGCTGTGATATTTGTTCATGTGAAAGTCTGCTTTCGCCTTTCTTATATGCCGTGCGGATATTATTGAGCCAGCAGCCTAATTTTAAGCCGTCGCCCGTAACGTATCGATACGGAATATCCAAATTGCCGTTTGTTCCGTAATATGTAAGACAGGCCCCATAATATTGCTGCCACATATAATCGGCAACTGCCCATATCATTCCGATTTCGTCCAATGCCTTAATCCTGTCATGTGTAAGATACTTGCTGTCAAAACCGTTTTTTCTTGATGTTCTCAAATTGGCTATCCAATTTCCGAGTTTTAAACCGTCATCGGTTATATATAATGCCGGAATATCTAAGTTTCCGTAAATTTTCGAGTATTCTGTTGCAGCATCAAAATATCTTTGCCATAACATATCACGGTGGCTTTCCCATACCATTCCTATTGCATTTAACTTATCAATACGTTCTTGTGTCAATATTCCACCAACCAAACCGTTATAGACCCGTTTTTGTGTTAATATCCAAGTTCCGAGAGAATAACCGTCAGGTGTTTTGTATCTTTTGTGAATTTCAAGATTTCCATTCTGCTCGTAGTATTTTTTTGCTTCGTTGTACATATAGTCCCAAGACGCAGCCAGTGTTTCGTTTAATTTATCAAATAAAGATAGGCAGTCCTTTACCTCATCAATTACACGAAAATGCTCATTTACAATATTGCTTTCCAAACCGTGAGAGCGGTAGTAGCTTACAGTAAGCCGCATTTCTTCCTCGATAGTGCCGATACTGTATAGGTTTTCAATATTCATAACAATATCGAAAATAACGGAGGATTGTTTTATGCCGGTCTGCAAGGCTCTGCCTATCTGTTGCTTGTATATAATCGGCGATACCGTAGGACGAAGCAAAACAACCCCGCTTATATCATCAATGTGAACGCCCTCGTTGAGTGCGTCTATGCAGTATAAAAGCCGTAAATGCGTACTATCGCTGTCTGCCTTAAATGCTGCAAATTCTTTGTCAGATGAGGGTTCCTCCGAGTACATAGAATAAATGTGCGGGCTTTTATCAACCTTATAAAACCATTCTCCGGCTAACTCTTTCATTTGACACATATGTTCATAATCCGAACAAAAGATAATATATTTTCCTGTACGCTCAGTCATATGTTTATTGAAAATTTCGTCCAAACCATCGGCTTTATCAAGCGCCCTTTTTAATGCGTCAAGATATTTTTCGCCTTCATCACGAACAGCTTTGCTCTTTGCACGGTTTACACGTTTTTTATATTTTTCCAAGTCCTTTTGACAGGAAAATGTTGAAATCACATATTTCGGTGGTGCAAGTATTCCCTGCACTATCGCTTCTCCGAGTGACATTTCGGAAGCAATGTTCCCGTCAAAAAGTTCATCTGCCATATTTCTTTGATTGTCAAGATAGCGTATGGCAGTTGCGGATAAACCCAAAATTGGCGTATCTGGATACTCCGAAAGCAATGTTTCAACACCCTGTCCCCACATTTGTGCTCCACAGCGATGAAATTCGTCCAAAATAATATAATCGGGTTTGATTTCATCGATTTCAGCCTTGCTCATATTCATCAGTTTTGCATATGTGAAAAAGCTGATGTTTTGAGGTGCGTACCCATTTGTAACCCTTTTTAAGTTTTCAAGCTGTGTATCAAAAATATATTCGGACGGTGACAGCCAGCATATTTTTTTATCGGGATTGTCCTCACACAGCTTAAATGCAATAAATGATTTTCCCGTACCGGTGGGGTGTATAACAGCAGCCTTTTTTTCTGTTTGCAGCAAAAAAAGTGCATTGTCATATGCAATTTTGTTATGGTTATATAAATCTATCCGCATATAAAAGCACCCCTTTCCTCTGCAACGCAACATAATGCGAATTATGTTGTAAAACAGTGAAAATGTGTATAAAAAATAAAACACCCGCTCAAATATAGTGAGTGTTTATAACAATTTACGGGCACGATATTTAGACCAACGCTTTTTTTAGAAAGTCATTGGTCTGATTTGCTGTGTTTTGAATTTATATAAACTGACGAAATCGGTCGCAAATAATTGACAACTTTCTAAAAAAATGATATAATTTATGTATTAGTTATATTGGCTTTATTGTGTTTACAACATAATTCGCATTATGTTACATTTGGTTAAATTGACGAACTTGCAGGCTTTTCAACAGCGTAAAAGTCCTAATCTCTGTACTTGATTTCGGCAGATGTTCAAGGTTTCCATTGTGTAAATACGAGTTGTGTTTACCGAAGAATGACCGAGAATATCCGCAAGGCGTACAATATCTTTTTCGATAGAATAAAATGTTCTTGCAAATAAGTGACGGAGGTTGTGTGGAAATACTTTTGTTTTATCCACTCCGGCACTTTCGCAAAGTGATTTCATCAATTTCCATATATTTGTTCTGTCAAGAGGCCTACCTGTTTTTGTAATAAAAATGCTGCCACTCGTTATTCTTTGTTCGTCCGCATATTTTTTCAGCATTTTACAAAGGTCTTTCGGAATAATGATAACACGCAATTTACCTTTCATATTAACATTTGCCCGCCCGCTTTTGAGGGCTTCCAATGTGATATATTTTAATTCACTCACACGAATTCCGGTTGCGCATATAGTCTGCATAAGCAAATATAATTTTTGATTGCCTTCTGCTTTTGCCGCTGTGAGCAATCTGCCGTATTCCGCCTTCGTGAGTTCCTTTTCGTCCTTTGCGAAAATCTGTTTTTGAATTTTCAAAGTTTTAACCTTTAAACCATATTCGTTGTTATAATCGAAAAAGCTGTTGAGTGATGAAAGTATAGAATTTACACTTGCAGGGGCATAACTATCAATTAAATATTCTTTGTATTCCATTACTTTTGCTTTGCATAATTGCCTGCTGCCAAGCCATACCCTAAACGCCCTTATATCACGTATATATTTTTCTAGCGTTGCTGCACTCTTTTCTTCGTCAATTAAATACTTTCTGAATTTTTCTATAATTTTATCTGTGATTTTTTTCATTGTCTGGCAACTCCTTTTGGTATTTTCCTGTTATATATATTTTACCACAAACATATAAAACTACTCGGAAGCTGTCAATGATTTGCCAAATTTCATCATATTAAATATTGATATGCACTATCCTTTACCGTCTTTTCGTCGTCAATGCCAAATCACCTCTTTCGATTTATTCGCTAAGATAATCTCTTTTAGTTATAAACAAATAAAATGTGAAGAAAACAACTTTTTTCTCGAAAAAGTTGTAAAAAAATAAATTGAGTTGTTTATAAGTAAACAGGGAAAAACTTGCGTTTTAAGAGAATAGCAAGCAAAGCGAGTGAGTACCCACTCACGATTTTTACGGCGGTCATTTTTCTAAAATTGCCGTAAAAATATTTTTGGGATATTCCCAAACCCTTTAATTTGAAAATGCGGAGGTTTTTATGAAAAACAGGAAAAGAAATATGCAACTGAAAATATGGGTAACGGCAGAGGAACGAAAGCTGATTGAACATAAAATGTCTCTTGTACCTACAAATCAAATCGGGGCATATCTGCGGAAAATGGCGATTGACGGATATATCATATATACCGATACGAAAGACATTCAGGCTATGAATAAGGAATTGCAGAGGATCGGCAGAAACATAAATCAAATTGCAAAGCGTGTTAATTCCACAAGCAGCATATATATGACCGATATTGAGGAATTGAAAGAGGATTTACAGAATATATGGCGGTTACAAAGAACCATCCTATCAACTCTACGCTGAAAAAAGCAATTCAGTATATCTGCAATCCCGAAAAGACAGACGGAACGCTGCTTATCGACTCATACGGCTGCACACCCGAAACTGCCGATATTGAGTTTGAATGGACGAGGAAAAAGGCAAAGGACAACGGCAAAGAGAGTCATCTTGCAAGACACTTTATACAAGCCTTTGAGCCGGGCGAAACAACGCCGGAACAGGCTCACGAAATCGGAAAGAAATTAGCTGATGAAATTCTGGGCGGCAAGTACGAATACATTTTAAGTACGCACATTGACCGGGGACACATTCATAACCATATCATTTTTAATGATGTGAATTTTGTTGATTACCGGCACAGTCATATCAATAAAAAATGGTATTACGATACACGCAAAATAAGCGACCGTCTTTGTGAGGAATACGGGCTGTCGGTTATTCCGCAGAATGAGAATACAGGCAAAAGCTATATCGAATATACGGCGGCAAAACAAGGTACAAGCTATAAGGCACAGCTTAAAGCGGATATTGACA
>CAKSGG010000069.1 GCA_934454215.1 uncultured Clostridia bacterium | reverse complement strand
CTAATCTATCAATAGTGACGAAAAGGCGGGGGATTCACCCTCGCCTTTTGCTTTTTGTTCTTTTCTTCTTATTCTTTTCATATTCCGCTTTCCAAGCGGCAAACTCCTCCTGTCCCTCTTTGGAAAGGAAAAATTCGCGAATATCCGGCAGCATGGTACGAGCAATGGCTTCAAGAATATTATCCGGAATCTCCGATGTTCCGAAACGGTTTCCTAATATTCTGTATTTGATACGAACAAATAGTTGCTTGAGAATGTTGCCGTATTGCAGATTGTAAATGTCACGCCAATACGGAATCAGCTGTTTTTTGAGTTCATTTATATCCATAGAATTCTCCGTTCAAAGGGTTTTAGGGATTTTCCCTAACAAGTGCCGAACAAGCGGCTGCATTTGGATATCCAAATGCGTTGCTTGCTGAGGCAAGGCCGTGTGGACACAAAGGCGATGCTTGCTAAGGTAATACCGCAGCAGCATCCGAATTTGGATAGCCAAATTCAGTGCTTGCTGAGACAGATTTGAAATTATATAAATATTAGCGGAGTCCCACTTTGAAGTGTTAATCCCAAAACCTCAAACAATCTATTTCTTTTCCTGATCTTTTAACTGCTTCAACTATCTTTTTGTAGTTTTCTGTTTTTGAATTTTTCATTCGTCTATATCCGTTAAATGACTTTGGGGCTAACTCACTTAAATTCTCTAAAAGCCAATAATACTGTTCTCGGCAGCTGTATTCATCCAAATAAGGATCAATGATTTCCTTCTGATATCTTTCAAAGGAGCCTTTTCCCATACTCACAGTGTTTTTTTGCAAGACTTTTAATTCTGAAAGTTTTGTGCCAATAGTCATATCAAGTCTTTTGTGTTCTTTTTTTGCTTCGTCGAATTTTCCGGCTAACACCATCATATCAACTAATCTCTCATAATCATCCCTTAAATATGAATAATATGAAAACGGATACATTTCGTTTGCCTTTTTCAAACAAGCAATTGCTAAATCAAACTTTTTATCTTTTTTATATTCTGTTGCTTGTCTATTCAAAATTTGTTCAGGCATATAGACAACACTTTTCCCTCCGTCTGGGAACTTTCCTGCTTCTTCAGGCGGTATATTGTTTATAACGGATATGTTGGATAAGTCATACTTATTTTTAAATTCTCTTATTTTTTCCGTGTTATATTTGTCGTATTCATCTAAGTCAAAGCCGTTTTTATTATTAAAACTTGTGTGCTGTGGGCTTGTAAAGTGGTTAATAATATCTTTCAAAAATCCCATATATTTCACGTCTCCGTTTTGCTAAAAGGTTCAATAGGCTTCAATATATCTGTTGTCGTCAAATTGCAACGATTTTTAAATTTCATGCAATTTTCAAATGGATCGCCATTTACAAAATCAATATTCATTAAGACTTCCCTTTCAAAAATTATTGAATATACATAATCGTCATTAATATCACCTGTTTTGTTTCTTCTTTGTGTGTAACCTGACACAACAATCTTCAAAATTTTAGGGCTAATATTAAACAAATGGCTGCTTAGAAATATTGCCAACCCAAAAACATACTTTTTATAATCACGATTTATCTCTTGTTTGGTCTTATTCTTTAGTTTTTTATTACCGTTAGCCATTTGTACAGCTTTTTGATTTGGGAAATCCTCTATTTCAGGTAAATCCAAATCAATCCACAGAATATGGGATTCATTGTATTCATAATCGACATTAAATTCAAGAGGTGACTCTATTTCTTCAAGCCAAGCATCAACATCATTACAAACGCAGGTTTTTTCACCGCTTATAATGTTGTTTAAATATGTTTTTGCATTATCGTATTCTTCTCTGAATCGTTTTGTTGCTTCTTTTTCAACTTCATCTTCGTGCTGTTCGAATACTTGTTTGTTATTTTTCCATTCACTAATTCTCTCGTCAAGTTTTTCCGCTATATTATTCTCAACATAATCTTTGCGTTTGTTTTTCAATGTCCAAAATGCCAAACTCTTAATTTCCGATTTTGATTCCTTTACCAATTCTTTATATACAGTATCATGCGTTGGCATCTGAACATTGAATGTTCTTTTCACATATTCTTTTAAGACAAGACTGTTTAATTCGTTTTCATAAAAAGCGACATCATGTATTGGTGTTGCCGATAGTTTGCAGATGTTTATTAGATCCTGATTTTGTTGGTTGTATGCATTTATTTCATACAATGCATTTCTATTGTGTTCGTTTTGCATACGCTCTTTTTCAAGTTTGTAAGCTGGAGTTCTTTTAATCCTATTGATCATACTTGGATCGGTTATTTCAATTCCATTAGGATAATAGAAACTCATTTTTCCATCGTCAGACAAGGATAATTTTATTTCAGTATGAACGATTTTTGATGTTGATGAAGATTTTGGGGATTGCTTTCTCTTTGTTGACGAGGCAGTATATGATAGACCTGTACCAGGGATCCCGGCATGTGCCGTTCTGCGGCCTTTTGAATTTACAGTATATCCGTAGCCTTTACCACCAACACTTATTCCAAAAGAATTTTTATTAAAATTTAATCTTACACCTTTGCATATTCTTACACTTTTCCGAAATCTTAATCCCATATATAACACTCCTTTTACAGTAAATAAATTTTTATACAAGCCATTATACCACGACAATAGTCCAATAAAACGGACTCTGGCAATGATATAATTACTATATATTTGAATTATCCGGTTTTATCTCCACAATATCATCAAGGGTGCAGCCGAGCACCACACATATTTTCTCAAGAGTTTCCTGTGTTACGGTTTCATCTCGACCGAGCTTTGCCATAGCGTTTGTAGTTATACCTGCCGCTTTGCATAGTTGAGTCTTATTTATTTTTTTATCAATCATCAGTTTCCAAAGTTTGTTGTATGAACGCGCCAATTCGATTACCTCCTGAACTTACAATAACCTATGTTATAGTATAGCATAGATTTTATGAAACAGCAATAGATAATATTGAAATATTCAAGAACAATTTGAATATTTCACGATTGGATATAGACATTATAAATCAAATATACTGTAATCAAACTGTCAAAGCGGCATAGTCCCAGCAGGCATTGAATAATTCACTTGTTATGAACCCGCCCTAATACTCGTTAACACCAAGCTATGCTTGTGTTATAAATCTTTATGGAAAGGCAGGTGAAAAAGAAAATGAAAGGCGTAATCTATGCAAGATATTCTTCGGATAATCAGCGTGAAGAATCTATTGAAGGACAACTTCGTGAATGCAAGGCCTTTGCCGAGAAAAATGACATTCAAATTGTAGAAACCTACATCGACCGTGCGTTGTCGGCGAGAACCGACCGCCGTCCTGACTTTCAGCGAATGATAAAAGACAGTGCAGGCAAAAAATATGAGATTGTTATTGTTTGGAAACTTGACCGCTTTGCACGGGACAAATACGATTCGGCGCACTACAAACGCATTTTGAAAAATAACGGAGTAAAGGTCGTTTCCGCAACAGAGGCTATCTCAGCCGGTGCAGAGGGCATTCTGCTTGAATCAATGCTTGAAGGCATGGCGGAATATTATTCGGCTGAACTTTCCGAAAAGGTCACGCGCGGACTGACCGAGAACGCACCGAAATGCAAATATAACGGCGGAACATTGCCCATCGGTTATATGATCGACAGCGAGCAGTATTTTCAAATTGATTCGCTTACGGCTCCGGCGGTACTTGACGCATTTAAACATTATGCAGACGGTGCGTCTATGCGTGAAATTACCAACGAAATGAATCAGAAAGGCGTTCGTACCAAACGCGGAGGCAAAATCAGCATTAACAGCGTAACCCGAATGCTGCACAACCGTAAATACATCGGCGAATACAGGTATAATGATATTGTTCATCCAAACGGTATACCGGCAATTGTCCCCGAGAATTTATTCAACCGTGTGCAGGAACGCATGGCACAAACAAAAAAGCCGCCGACAAAGCAGACCTATACACGAATGTATAAAGTCATACTTTGCCGGCGGCCTCTCATGTCTGCATAATGCAAGTCTGGTTAAACACAACCGGTTATGTTCGGGCTTATTTAAGCCACACGGTCAAGTGACCTGGAAGCGGATTTGAATGGGCCCCGTTTCAGCCCGACCGAACCGTCGTGATGCCGTTGATTTAATTGTAAATGCGTAATTTTGCTTCCCACAACTGCTATTATACACATCTGATTTTATTTTGCAATAGCTAAAAAACGAGGTGGGTCGAAAATTACCCACCTCAAGCACATTTTTTGGATTTTGAGCGAAAACTACAGTCTGATACTTGTGTTTATAGCATAAACGGCAACATATTTAGTTATCTTTTGTGAATTTTTAAAAATAGTTTCTTTTTAAAAATTTTTGTAATTTGGATATATTGTATTGACAATAACCAAATATGGTGATATAATACAATCGTAATGTTGCAAAGGAGGAAAGTGTCACATTGGATAGTATTACGGTATTAATTAAAAATGAGATAAAAGCTCAATATAAGAGTTTAAGCAAATTTTCCGAAGCAAGTGGAATTCCGTATAGCACGTTATCTAATGCCCTTGCAAAAGGTGTCGGCGGTACATCTTACGACACGGTTGTCAAAATTTGCCAATTACTCAATATTAAACAATCCTGTGACAGCGATATTCTCCTTTTCAATAGTGAGTTTTATGATATCTATCAAAAACTAACTAAGCTGGACGATCAGGGTGTTCATACAGTACAAACTGTTTTAAATGTTGAATATAACCGATGTGTAGGGGCTGACAATTCATCTATTAAGGCTTTTAATGGAATTGGTTTTGCTATTGATTCAAAAAATATAAAGAAGGTGCATAAAGATGATTTATAATGCATCTCCTAAAAAACTTGCGTATAAAGAGCTTTGGGATAATTGTATTTCTATTCCAACATTAGACAATTTGATCTACATAATAAATTTACATGGGTTTGATATTATAGATTTTGATAATGCTGAATCAAATGAAAGTATTTCTGCCCTAATTGAAAACTTAAACTTGCAACAATTAATCACTTCGAGTAAAGCTTTTACTTATCAAAATGGTGATGTAAAATTGGTTTTCGTCTGTGATTCATTAACAGCAGATGAAAAGAAATTTGCAATGGCACATGAATTGGGTCACATACTGCTAAATCATTTGAAAATAGGTTGCATTACACCTGATATTTCCGAAGAATATCAAGCCAATGAGTTTGCCCACTATTTTCTGAATCCAAGCACATTAATTACAACATTACAGTTAATAAAAAGGTATAAAAAAGCATTTATTATTGCCGCTACTATTGTTGCGGTTATCGCATCATCAACATTTGTAATACATCAAATTAATAAACAAAAAACATATTATGGAAAATATTACATAACTCAAAGCGGAGAAAAATATCACGATAAAAATTGCATTATCATTAAAGATAAAAAGAATGTACATCGAATGACCGAAGAAGAATTTGAATCTGGAGAATATGAACCGTGTCAGATATGTTTGCCTGATGCGGATCAATAAAAATGAGGTGCTATTATGAGTTTGTTTGATGGTTTTAGAAAAAAGAAGGAAAATGTAACTGCTCCTGCCAAAACAGAGGAAAAGTTAAATCAAATTACCAATAACACAGAGGAAGAGCGGTATTATTTTGAAAATCCTATTGAGTTTGCTGTATATTGCAAACTTTATGCCAACGGGAGAAATATTATTTGGGTTTCTGGAGATGAGTATCTCAAAGAATATCAAAAGGGTTATCAGCTCTTTGAGCAAGGCCAATTTAGTAAGGCAATAGAAGTATACAAGAATTGCTTGAAGCTGAATCCTATCGGCGTAAGTGCAAGATTTGAAATGTGCGAAGCATATCTTCAGTTACATAAGTTAAGTAACGCTAAGAATACTCTTTTAAAAATGAAGGATTACCTAGTTAAAGAGAAAAGCATTGCCAAGTTCTATCGCCGAATGGGGTTCATAGAGATAGAAAACGGAAATTACAAGGTGGCTGCTTCGTGTTATCAGTATAGCTTGAAGTTTGAAAATCATCCTTCAGTTATGCAAGAGTTAATGTACATAAAATCAAAGGGCGGATTCGGGGCAACTTCTGGAGTTTCGTAGAAAGTCCTTTCAAAAGCGGGAATACCGATATTAACTAAATAATAGAATAACGAAACACAAAAGAGGTAAGTAAAATGTATTTGGATTTTGAAGAAGGAAAGAAAAAAGCAAAAGACGGGGCAATAATCTGGAAAACCTTTGGCGTAATTGCCGCAATATTTTTGATTCTATTCTTTATATGTGGTGGGATAGCCAAAACCATAATGGGAATTTTTTGCGGTCTAAACATAGCGTTTATTCTTGTGACGTTTTGCATAGGCTTTGTTCAAAGAGGCGATAAGAATACAAATGAAGAAATTAAAAACAGAGTACAAAAAGATGTAGATGATTATCAAAGAATCTGCATGAACCCCGAGAATAAGGATTTTTTAACTGAACTATCAACATGGTATTTATTATGGAGTAATGGAAAACAAGAGAAAAATACATCCGATAAGTTAATGCATTTAGGACTCAATCTTCAAACATGTAAGCATGACGGCAACGGAGTTTTTGCTGAACTGATAGACTTGTTTCATAGAGGCGTGGAGATTCAAAAAGCAGATAAAATTGCGGTAATAGATGCAGGATTGAAGCTTACTGATGCTTTGAAAGATTCAGAACGATCCACTTATAAGGAAAAAATCGTGAGCATCGTGTCAAAATATTGTTGAGTGCAATCCGATAAAGAAAATACCAACTCAAAATACAAATACAAAATAAAGGAAGTTCTAATATGGGATTATTTGATATTTTTAAGAAAAAAGAACCGTCTCATTCTGAAAAAGTTGACTTAGCGTATCGTTGCTATAAGCCAGAGATGGTAGGCATGATTTACCCCGGAGGAAAAAGTCAGGCGGATAATGTAATCACATCACTTGGCTTAATTTACGGAATTAACCTTGAAGCAAGTGACGCTAAAAAATACTATGATATTTTGACCACTTATTCAGATATTGTAATTAGAAAAGTCGTCACGCATAGTACAGATGAACATATAATAAACAGTCTTCAAGTTAAACATGGAGACCTGATTAAGAGCAAAGAAGTTGCACAAAAAGCTTTGGCATTCGTTACTCTTAATATGGCAAATAACTATTTTTCTATTAAGAGTAAAGACGATTTATCCATGCTTGATTATACGACAGATGCATTCTCACAGATTGAAGAAACAAAAAAACAAAATGCCGGTGCCGAGAATTACAACCTTGATGATCCGGAATATGGTTTTGTTGCAGGCAAGCCGATATATACAAATGGAGTGGACGGATCTAATGAATATTTGGAAGGACTGAAAACATCTTTGGGTGAAGAACTCACTTGGAATAGAACTGGCTCTTTATCTGTTGAAGGCATGAACGGTATTGTTGATGTATATGAAAGCACCCTTCCTTCCGGCAAACCATATAAGACTCTCTATGTAAACATGTATGGTTCAACCAATTCTAAAAAAATTCCGAAGGGTTTTTCAAGATAAGGTATAGGTGATTATGATGGCTGAACATGATTATGAACAACTGCAAAACTCATTAATATCCATAGCCTCAGAACTTTTCCGTTTTCAAAAAGTGTTTGAAAAGGCTGTCAGTAAAATTGATGCTGAAGAACGAAGCAAGTATATGAGCCAATATGCATGGTTCTCCAAAAAAGTGTATAAGGCAATGGATGATGCAAGCTTAAAAATACTTAATCTTGAAGGACAAATTTATGATCCAGGAATGGCTGTAACACCGTTAAACATTGATGATTTTGACAACGATGATAAGTTGTACATTCTTCAAACTATCGAACCAATCATAATGCAAGATGACAAGGTATATAAAACTGGCACTGTAATTCTTGGGGGGATTGAAAAATGAGTTATTACATTGGAATAGATTTAGGCACAACGAATAGCGCAATATGCTCCTATAATGGAACTAACATTCGCATTTGGAAGAGTCCCGAACAGAATGATGTTACTCCGTCAGCAATATATGTTGATAAGCGTGGAAACAAGTATTACGGAAGTAAGGCATATAACCAGGCTCCGTATAATCCCAATAATTCTGCGACATTGTTTAAGCGCTTTATGGGAACAAGCACAAAAATCGAATTAGAAGCTTCTAATTTGGTTCTCACTCCCGAGGAATGTAGCGCGGAAATTCTTAAAGTATTGTTTGGATATCTGCCTGAAGAAATACGTAACGATCCCAACACCGCCACGGTTATAACAGTACCGGCTGCCTTCAATCAAATGAAAAAAGATGCAACCTTGCAGGCGGCAAAACTTGCAGGAATTGGGAAGGTTGCTTTAATGCAAGAGCCCGTAGCCGCAATAATGAGTGTTATGAGACATTCAAAACAGGAAGGTATATTCCTTGTTTATGACCTTGGTGGAGGTACATTTGACGCTTCAATAGCGGAAAATATTAATGGAAAAGTTAATCTACTCGCACATGGCGGGATTGAAATGTGTGGTGGTCGCGATATAGACAGAATGGTGTTTAATCAGATTGTTGTTCCGTGGCTGAAAGAAAATTTCACATTGCCGGATGATCTTTTAATCAACAAAAAATATAAAACGTTTTGCCGTGTTGCGCAATGGGCTTCTGAACGAGCTAAAATTGAATTGTCTGCGGTTGAAACCACAACTATTGCTCTTAGTGAAGGCGAAGCGAGAGCGGTGGACGAAGATGGAAACGAATTATATATCGATATTGATATTACGCGTGATCAGGTCGATACTTTGATAGCAGATCTTGTAGCTGAAACCGTAGCTGT
This sequence comes from uncultured Clostridia bacterium, assembly GCA_934454215.1. GTDB lineage: Bacteria > Bacillota > Clostridia > UBA1381 > UBA1381 > Ornithomonoglobus_A. The sequence goes on along the minus strand of CAKSGG010000069.1, from coordinate 8,206 downwards.
AACAAGAGAAACATTAAAGAAAGCGGGTTTATCCGCAAACGATCTTGAACGAATAGTGTTTGTTGGTGGACCGACCAATTATAAGCCTCTCAGAGACAAAGTCGCCTTTGAACTTTCCCTGCCTGGAAATGTTGACGTAAATCCTATGACTGCTGTTGCAGAAGGAGCAAGTATTTTTGCAGAATCAATAGATTGGTCCACTGAAAGCCACAATAGAAAAGCAACTAATGAAACGGTTACAACGAATATTGATTTGTCATTCAAGTTTACCGCAAGGACATCTTCAGATTCGGCAAAAGTTATGTGCGTTCTGGGTAACGAATTGAACGGATACATCATTGAATTTGTTAGTCTTGATACCGGATGGAGTTCTGGAAACGCACCGCTTAAAAAGAACCTTATGATTACTTTGCCGCTTTCACAAAACGGTGAGAATCGTTTTTCTGTAAAAGTGCGGGATGAATTTGGTCATGAAAAGAGCATCGGAACCTCTGATATCGTTATTGTAAAGACACTCGCAACAATTGGAGCAATTCCTGCATCCCATTCTGTCGGAGTAGAAGTGGTGGATAAACTTGGTGGTGTTCCTGTTCTTGATTTCCTGGTAAATGAAGGCGATGCTCTGCCAAAGAAAGGAACTATCACATTTAAGGCCGGACAGACTTTGAAAGCAGGTACGAACGATTCTATCAATATCAAGCTTTGGGAAGGAAACATTCAATCTCCCATTACTGACAATAGATTTATTGGCGTTTTGAAAATAACTGGAACGGATATTGAAGCTGGTGTAGTACCAACAGGTGCGGATATTGAATGTGAATATGAAATGTCCGACTCAGGAACAATAACATTAGAAGCTTCCATTCCTTGTATTGGCGCATCATTTAGTAATCATAATTTCTACTCAAGGCAGGAAGGTCAGTTTGATTTGACTGATGTTGATACTTTAGCAGAACAAGGCCGATCCGTCCTTGAAAGAATTGACAATATTGCAGAAAAAGTTGATGATCCGCAACTTGAAGAAGCAAGGAAGAAAGCTGAACACGCGGCCAATATTGATAGCCAAGACTTGTGTGATCCTGAAGACGTGCAGAAAGCAAATAATGAATTGCTGGATGCGAAAAAGTTAATTAATAAAACCAGACAAGATAATCTGAAAGCAATTCGCCAAATGGACTTAGATAGTTGCGTGGAATTCTTCGATGAGGTTGTGAGACAATTTGCAACCCCAGCAGAAGAACACTCATTTGATAGCTTAGTAAGGACAGCTCAGAGATCTATCGAGCGCAATGACAGTGATTTTGATAATATTCTTGATAATATGAAAACCAAGAATACCATTATACTGATTAGACAGGATTGGTTTATTGTTGATTGGTATCAAAGAGCTACCGCATCTTCTTCAAACTATCTTGATCAGTCCAGATTTGCTGAATTAAAGAGACTTGGAGACCAAGCACTTGCGGATGATGATATTGACCAGCTCCGCACTGTTTTGTTTGAACTTCTCTCTATTCAGATCCATTCGGATTCCGGAGACGGAATGTTTGATATCGCAAACATAGTGAAAGGATAAATTCTATGAGTCATTTTTTGCCGCGAGGATATCATATTGATGATCAAAACAAAATAACAAAGATGCTTTCCAGTGGAGGCGATTGGCAAATCTATTTAACAAATAGAGGTGCATATGTCCTCGCGGTAAAACTGGCATTATATGACAAGTGGGTGTCGGACTATGATTTGCCCACAAGTATATTCCGTGATTCGGATAATTGTAACTATAAGGTGTATGCAAGCACAAGTCACTATATTGTTTCTTCTATTGAGAGAGGCCCTTTTCCTGGGGACAATGGACAAATTGAAGCATTTTCTATTGCGTTTAAGACAGCACGTGATTTATTCCCAGATGCCGATGTTCATGACGCATTGTATATAGAAGAGTTTTCTTTAATTCTTCCTGTATCCTTCGGTGCGAATTTAGTTGATAGTGGTATAGTCTATGGAAAATGGCTTACTGGCGGAATAAACATCTCTATTGAATCAATTGATAAGGTTAGTAAAATAATGTCTTGGCTCCCCAAGAATGCTCTACATAAAGTAGCTACATTAGCTGGATTTGATATTCCAATCGAAATGGAAATTGAATCAGAAGATCAACTCAAAGAATCAGGACCTATCATTGATATTGTATTGCATCAGGAACAGTACAAAAGGATGGGAATTTCATTCCCAGGAGCTACTATTTTATATGGGCCCCGGGGTGTGGAAAGACATTTGCTGTTGAGAAGCTTACCGAGTATTTGGGCTGGAAGCGATTTGACATTGATTCAGGTACAATAGCAAGCTCGTATATTCACGATACCAGTAAAAAAATCTCAGAAGTATTTCATGCTGCAATAAAGGCTGCACCATCCATTCTTGTTATAGATGAAATGGAGGCGTTCCTAACTGATAGAGGTATGGCAGGCCCGTCTGGAAATCATCATGTTGAAGAAGTTGCAGAATTTCTAAGAAGGATACCGGAAGCAATTTCTAAAGGAGTTCTTGTTTTTGCAATGACAAATATGATTGAATCTATTGATCCTGCAATATTACCAAGTGACACTGACGGATTCTTCTTGCCCGCTTTTTTCGTCCGTTCTTTCTTTTCGGTCTTTTCAACAAGTTTGTGTAACAGTATAATAAGCGAAGGAAGCACGGTGAACACACACAGCATACTGAAAGCAACGCCTTTCGCCAATACAATGCCGATGTCTGCACCAATCTTAAAGCTCATAAACACAAGCACCAAAAGTCCGACAATCGTGGTTGCGGCGCTGCCGGTAATTGCGCCGAAGGCGGCGCGCAGGGCATTTGCCATTGCTTCCTTAAGGAGAGGCCGTTTTGACCATATCATTGAAGTTAAAATGGCGACCGCGAAGGAAATAGAAGGTTTGTTGCTATCAAAATTCAAAGAATTGCCAATTGATGAAAATGTTAATTCTGAGTATATATCTCAAGCATTAGATGGGCATCCAATGTCTGACATCACGTTTGTCCTTCGGGAGGCTGGCAGGTTCGCCGTAAAAATAAACGTAGACAAAATAGACACTGAGTGTTTTGAAAATGCACTTAACCTTTTGCCAAAGAAAAAGGAAAAAGCAAAAATCGGATTTGTAAACGATTAAGAGGTGCAGGTTGTGAAATTACAGGATAATCCATTCTATATATTAAATATACCATGTACTGCCGGCAGAAGAGACATTATATCTGCGGCAGAAGAATTAAGTTTTTTACTTGATCCAGATGTGTGCTCAGCCGCTCAAAATGAGTTGATCAATTCAAGCAAACGACTCACTGCTGAATTAGGGTGGTTTATTGAGCTTGAAAAAGAAAAACTTGACAGTATTCATGAAAAGATTGAGAGCGGAGAAGAAATTCAAACCGACGGTTTGAATCCTTTATCCAAATTAAATGCAACCCTTTATAATTATTCGATTTCTTCGGAGTTCGATGTTTTTGAGCTTGGCTATGCGATTTTAGATATTGATGAACAGTATTCAAATCTCGATGCCAACGGAATTTGTGAAATCCTTAATAATAGTAGAACAAGCGCAAAATTATCAACTTTAACAGAAAAAGAAATATCTGTTGAAATTAATAATAAACGTGATGACATTCGACAGATCATTTCAGAAAGATTGTCTGAGATTGATCAAGACTCGTATGTTGAGTTAATAACCATGCTTGCTGAAAAATGTATAGCAGATGATGACTACGAGGACGGCATCATTTTGGCTGATGTAATTGACCAATATGAAGTCAGAATGCAAGCTCAGATTGAAGAAAGCACAGATCGAATCGAAACGCATATTACTCATATACAACAGCTTGCAAACGATAAAGCAATATCTGAGAATGTGAACACTCTTATTCGTCAGGTCCAAAACTGGGACAAACTTGCACAGCCTCTTCAACTTAAGTCACAGGCAAGTGGTATGTCTCATGAGATTAGTGAAAGACTTGGAAGAAGCTTGCATGATCTTGCATTATATTTGCATAACGAGAAAGGCAAAACAAACGAAGCTCTTACTCTTGTAAATGCCATGAAAGATGTATTTGCTGAGTTGGGAGATTTGTCCGATACTTTTGATTCCGATTCAGAAGCCCTCAACGATCTTTTACAAGGAGAAAAAGACGCAAAAGAGGTCCTGGCTGAAATGGATGCGGTTAGCATACTTGCTGAGTCGTTGAAATCTTTTGCGACAAGCTCGTCTGTTGATGCATTTATTTCTCGTGTAAAGAATATAGATACTAAACTTAAATCCTTGCCATTGGACTCAGAGACCCGGACAAAAGCAAGAGAAAATCTTTGTTATATGGCAAGAGAAGCTGCGATTGAACTTCATAATACAAAGCATCAAACAGCATATGCATTGACTATTAGCAAGGCATTATCATCTGAATTTGGTGATATTTCGTCTCTTAAATCGAAGCTTCTTCAAGATACAACCACACTTAATCAGCAGCTTTTGCTATCAAACCGTCCCTTATATTCTGGCAATACTACTCGTTCCAGTAGTAGTTCATCTAACATGGGCTGCTTAATTTCAATAGGTGTTATAGTTTTAATTGTAATTATTATTTCGGTAATATCATCTATTGGTTCTTCGTCAAGTAAGTCCTCCACTAATACAAGTAAACCATCATCCTCTTACTCGCAAAACGTTGGTGGAAATAGTGGTAGCTACAACAGAGGAAACAAAAGCAGTACCACAACTCCCAAGTCTACGACATCTAACCAATCCGAGTTAGACAAGTTAAAAAAAGAAATCGACGAGATGGAGAGTAAACTGGAATCCTTAAGTGACGATATAGACGATTATGAAAGCCAACTCGAGGATCTTAACGACGATATAGAGTATTACAAATCACAATACTATGCAACCGGGAACGACTATTATTACAATTCTTATTACTCAGCGGTTGATGAATATAATGATATTTACGAAGACTATTCTGATGTAAGAGATGAATATAACTCTTTATATTCGAAATATACCAGTGCGATAAACGGTTATAATCAGAAAATTGGTTACTAAGTGACCAAGAAGGATATCCAAGCAGGAGGTTAATAATGGGTTTATTTAATAGAAAAAAGAATATAACACCTTTTCTCCCCAAAAGTAAGGAAAAAGCCATCTACGAATATAAAATGATGGAGCAGGTTGACTGCGATCTGAACGCTGCTTTGAATAACCCTAATCCTGACTTTATGGATCATTGCAAAATCATTGCTGAGAATGATAAGTATAGATTTTGTAGTTACAAAGCATTTGAAGATGATAGCGGCGTCTATGTTATTAGGCAGAGTAAAGTATTTAAAAATATAAGGAATTAGCTCGGAAATTTACGGAGTTGGGTTATCCCTCAGAGGTCAAAAGAGTGTGTGATGATTGTGCAAAACAAAAGTATCCATCGCTTAGCTTGTATCATACAAATAACATGGTATTTTCACTTACAAGAAAGGACTGCGGAAAAATCATAAATAGTTACCCGGCCTTATCATGGTTTGAAGAAACTCCGTATGAAATTGCTTTGGCGTTTCTGAACGGTGCTGATACACTTCAAAAACTTTCCGAAGTTACAGATACTAAATTGAGCACTGATGATTATTTAAAACACATCCATGATATTTTGGGTAATGTTTCAAACAGAATAAGGTGACAGAATGAATAATAAACTTGTGTTGCCAAAAGTTGCGGCATTGGAGCTTGCATATCAGTGTAATCACACGTGCTTATTCTGTTCTTGTCCTTGGGAAAATGAAATCAACTATAAAGAAAAGGAACTATCATATCAGGAATGGTTTCAGGTGATTGACTTACTGCTTGAAAATGGAGTATCTTCATTTACTCTAACAGGCGGAGAACCATTAATAAGAGTTGATATCAAAAAATAATTGAATACATTTCTGAAAGGAATGTGCCTTTAGTTTTTATTTCCAACGGGCGAGCAATGGATGAAGCATTTATAAACTTCATTTCACACTATAATACATCCCTTTGTATAAGTGTTTCAGGAATTGAAACATTCAGCGATCATACGGGCGTTGATAATATAAACCATGTACTAAATATGTTTGAATTGGCTAAGAAATACGGGTTAAAGACTACTGCAAATTTTGCAGTAACTAAAAAGAACCTACCGGAACTATATGAAAACATAGCTCTTTCATTAATTCATTGAGCTGAATATGTCTTGTTAAACAGGTTCTTACCTGGAGGAAGAGGACTATCTAACACGGAATATCTCCTATCATTGGAAGAAACAAATAAAATGCTGGATGTGGCAGAAACTGTATTAGCAAAAGCAAATAGGTATGGACATGTAGGAACTGAACTTCCTCTTTGCGCAATCCATACTTCGGAACACTATAAACATCTGCAAATAAGCAGTCTGTGTGCTGCTGCAAAAGGTTTTTTCATTATAGATCCGAGTGGATATATCAAGGTGTGTAATCATTCGCCAGAAAAAATATGCCACTATACTGATATCAAAAGTCTTGATAAATATGAGCATTGGAATAGATTTACTCAACGTGACTATTTACCTGACATGTGTAAAAACTGTGATAAAACTGATATCTGTGATGGCGGTTGTCGGGAGTCTGCACATGTGTTTTTGGTTCCATAACAGATAATGATCCAATATTTGAAGCATAAAAAAGGCACGAGCTATAAAATGTTAGCTCATGCCTTTCAATCCATCATACATCATACAAAATGCTAATTGCCAACCGAAATCCGGATTTGAATGCCTCGATGTGCTCCACATCCTGCATGAGATTTAGCACGCTATCATACCGTGCCAAGAGCTTTGTCTGCTTTTTGGTAAAGTTCTCTGCCAGTTGTTCTTGTTCGTTTCCCATTTGGGCGAGCAGGACACGGTATTTTTCGTTGTTGTCCAAATAGGTTTCGTTCGGCGAAATGTTGCCATACCAAAGATTTTCAAGTGTAGTCATGCGAAAATCAACTCCTTGTTTACAATTTCGGTGGCTTGTTCTCGGCAGGCGTTCATACGGCATACCCATTCCAACTGATTGTCCGCTTTTAGTTGCTCGGTGATGCCGTCTGTTTGGGCAAGTTGTTCTACAAGCATATCAAACATATCCTGTGCATCTCGGTCAAGATCGGTCAGGTACTGCTTCAGCGTTCCATTCATTCGCATGACATTGATTGTCGTAATCCTCGTTCTTTTCAGGTAGTTGTAATGCCGTTGTCCCCAAATCCCGATTTCTTTTAAAAATTCATCTTTCATACTCTCACACTCACTTTCTTTGACGGTGCATTGATGATTTTCAAAAGCAAATTGTCAACATCCTCGGTTGACTTGCTTTGCTCGATATACATTGTTCTTGTGGCATTGACGCAACCGATGAGCAGACGATGCTCAAAATCATCAAATTTTACTTTGTGTTCAACATCTTTGATTTTCATAAAGCACTCCTCCTTTGCTGTGCCATTATTTTACAGAAAAAGAGGACAAACTAAAAATGTGCGTTTGGATAAATATGATTGTACGATCCGGTATGATTTCCAAATCCCTTATTAACATCCGTACCATAACGAGTGTTCTTAACCAACCTGAGAGTTGGATGAGGACACTCGATTTCTTTTTGCCTTTTTGTGCCTCTTTGTATGTATGAGCAGGAATTGTCCTGCTCTTTTTTGTTATGCCAATCGTGCGTTCGGAATATATTCCGTGGCAACGCACTTGCAAGTTTCTTCTTGGTAGTTGTACCTGCTCCCAAGGCTCGGCAGTTCCGGATACTCTACAAACTTATAGTGTATCTTTAAAAAAGGAAAGATGATTTTACCTCTTACTCAATAGCCCGTAGGAAAATATGATTTCCCCCTTGTGTTCTGATTTTTCGAAAAATATAAGCACCTGTCATTCAACCACTCTTTCGGTCGGTAGCGAGTGCTTGCTATTGAATATTATATTTACATCGCTTCTATTCTCTAAAAGAATTACATCTACCGACCGAAACATAATCTCATCCGGGACAGGATAGGTCTTTTACCCTTACAGCGTAGATATATCCCCTTTTGATATCCGATATTAACTGCCGGAATCCCGGTCGGTTGAAAGCTGACGTTAGATAACGATACTTTTGAAAACACTGGAAAATCAAGGTTTTTCGAGCGACGGACAAGCAGGG
>CAKSGG010000068.1 GCA_934454215.1 uncultured Clostridia bacterium | reverse complement strand
GATTATGAATTTACGGGTACACCTTCAAATCTTCCGTTTATATTAATGAGTAACGGAACGGAGTTTGCAAGAATATCTGTTTTTGACAGTAATGAAAAAACGGACGAAAATGCGCTATACGGCGTAAAAGTGGCTAATACTGTTGATGCGTCGGCAGTTGCGGCAAAGGGAAGAATACGTCTTGCGGTTGATTACAGTGACAGTACGGTAACAGCTATGTATTACGGAGAAGCCTTTAAAAACAGGACGCTGCTTGGCGTAATTCCGTTTGAAAAAGGTAATACGCTCACTTCCGTAAAGATAGGTGCGTCGGGTGCTCCCGATACAACCGTAAAAATTAAAGTATATGAACCCGATAATTTTGCGGACTACAGAATTGCAAGTGCAAAATATGACTTTGAGACAGACGCATATACTGATAAGCTTGATAAAAATATTATAGATTTTAACAAGGGCGGAAGTAAGCCTGAAAGCGTAAAAATAATATCGGACAATATGGGAAATCATTACGTATATATTCCGGCAGGCACAAATAATTTTTCGATTACTCCGACTTCAATAAATTGCGGATTCGGCGGCAGGTTTGTTGTAAAGCACAGGCAGTATATAAACGGCAGTGCCGATATGGAAAATTATTTAAGCGGAATTGAAGTAAAGCAATATAAAACAGGTGAAACATTGACAGCGGCAAGCGTTAAGTTTAACGGTAACAATATAAGGTTCAGAGGAGCTGATGTCAGTGGTCAAAAAATAAGCGAATTACCGCAGTTATCTTACGGAAGATGGGCTGAGTTTATGCAGGTGTTTGATATTGACAGGCATACGGCAACACTGTATGTAGATAATGTGAATTACGGAACTGTTGCTTTATCGGACAGCATAAGCATGATAAATCAGGTAAGCTTTTTCTTCGCTGAAAACGATGTATTCATAGATGATTTTGAGGTTGCAAGATATTCCGGTGAAACGGCAATTACTTCAATAGTGACGGAAGATGAAAACGGATATTATGCGGTTATGAATGCAGGGTATCTTGATGAGTCGCTTAATGACGGAAAAACCTCATTTATGGCATTTGCGGCATATGATTCGGACGGAAAGCTTGTAAAAGTAGTTTCGGATACGCTTACATATCCGGTAAACAACAAAAAATTCACAATACCTAACAGCGATGATATAGCTGCTGTTAAGGCATTTATATGGAACGGAGAAACTCTTTCACCGTTAAATAATTAAATTAAAAACAAATCTCCGGCTGCATTACAGCCGGAGATTTGTTTTATCGTAAAAAAGCTGACAACGCTTTAATATAAAAATCAAATCCCTTATCATTAGGGTGAAGATATAAATCGCGGTAATATTCTCTGTTTTGGGGTATAAAATTTATACCGTCTATAAATGTTATATTATCGTATTTATCGGCAGTCTCCTTTATTACCGTGCTTACATCACCGAATGAGTCTATATGGCGAGGCTCTTCTGCGTCAAAACGCCATATAGGGGATATTGCAAAAATCGGCGTATCGGGATAGTTATCCTTTAAATTACCGTAAAATAAATTACATCTGTTTTTGAAGTCATCAAATTCCGAACCGTTCCAGTCGTTTGTACCGTAAGCAACCGTTATAATATCGGGAGTAAAATTTTCTCTTTCTTTTGCAAGCTTCGGAATAAAAACGGAACCGCCTATGCCTTTGTTGATTGCATCGGCATCAAGCAAATCGGCGAGCCTTGCAGCGTAAGAATTTGATGGGTATGCGGCATCATAGCCTTGTGTTATGGAATCTCCGAACATAAGAATTTTTTTATTTTTAATAACAGGCTGTATAACAGCTCCGTCATCAATGTATATCCCTCTTATCATACCCTGCACCGACCATGGAAAATAAATACAAATTCGGTTTAAGCCGTGCGGAAGTCTGAAAGCCTTTGACCTGTCTTTATTAAAGTATTTTTTGTATGGATATACGGGTTCTTTGTTAAAATTTTTTATATGACCCAGTTCAAGACCGTTGCAGAATATATCAAACGAATAAAAGGTTCTTTTTTCATAGTTGGAATCATCGACAGACGTTTCTATTTTTATCTTGCTGCTGTCGGTTTCAAATTCAAGGCGTACTCCGGCGGTTAAAAAGCTTTTGCCGAATCCGTAAGTCAGAGTATCTCTCTGCTGTTTTGTAAATCTCGAAAATATTACTTTGCCGTCTTTTTCTTCGGTATATTCAACACCGAAAGCAAAACGCCGAATATCGTCATATGTTAATTTCATAATTAGCCCCTTTTCCGTTATAAGTATTTGCTATATTATACCACATTTAATTTAGTTTGTAAATATAAATTAATGTATATATGTTGACTTTTTAATGCAAACGTGATAAAATAAAATATGTGTAAAATTTCGGAAAGTGGGAAGATTAATGATATTTTCATCATATAAATTCATATTTCTTTTTTTCCCGATAGTGTTTGGGATATACAGTATATTAAGAAAAATGAATAAGCTTACCCTTATGAAGGTATGGCTTGCAGGTGCGTCGCTGTTTTTTTACGGATTTGGAGATTGGCGCTTTTTTCCGATACTGCTGTTTACGGCGCTGTATAATTTCGGTATAAGCTATTATTTGCAGAAGGATAATGTAAAAAAGCCGATAAAGGTTTTGCTTATGATTTTTGGCTTAACGGAAAACCTCGGACTGCTGTTCTATTTTAAATACAGAAACTTTTTCTTTGAGAATATAAACCTGCTGTTTGGGACAGAAATCCCGATGCTGAAAATTATACTGCCTTTGGGAATATCGTTTTATACATTTCAGATTATATCATATCTGGCAGACAGCTATTCGGGCGACGCAAAAGGGTACTCGTTTATAGATTATATGGTTTTTGTAACATTCTTTCCGCAGTTGATTGTCGGACCTGTTGTATCGCATGATGATATAATACCTAAGCTGACAGCGGATAATCTTATGAAAATTGACAGCAAAAACATAATGCTCGGAATACTGCTTTTTGCGATAGGCTGCTTTAAAAAGACGGTGATTGCAGACCCGCTTATAACTCATGCGCAGAATTTTTATAATTCGGTTCCGACCGAATGGATGGCTGACGGCGGAAAGGGAATTGTCGAAACGTGGAGTGCGGTGCTTGCATATACGTTTGCGTATTACTTCGATTTTTCGGGGTATATTGATATGGCATTGGGATTGGGGCGATTTTTTAATATTGACCTACCTCAAAACTTTAATTCTCCGTATAAAGCAAGAAATTTTGCGGATTTTTGGCGACGCTGGAATATAACCGTATCAAATTTTTTGGAGAATAATATATTTAAAAACATATTTCATTTCGGAAACGGTAAAATAAAACTGATATTTGCAACGCTTGTTACATTTATTGTATCAGGATTATGGCACGGCGCAGGCTGGCATTATATATTTTGGGGAATAGCAAACGGAATTTTTGTATGCTTTGCAAATATGATGACTTTATACAGAAAAAGACTGCCTTTTCCGATTGCATGGGCGCTGACATTTTTCTTTTCCATGCTTGTAAGAGTTCTGTTTGACGCACTTTCAAGCGTTCAGGCTCTGACGGTATACAAAATAATGTTTACTCCCGTTGCATGGAATGATTTGTATTTGCAGTTTGCAAATTATATGACATCAAATAAGGGAATATTTGCATTGTTGATATTCGGAGCTGTTATAATATTCGGCTTTAAAAACACGGGCGAGTTGTCCAAAAATTTTACTCCGAAGGCAAGGTATGCGGTGTATGCAGGAGTGCTTATGGCGGTATCGCTGTTTTGCATGGGCGGAGTATCAAACTTTTTGTATTTCCAGTTTTAAAGGTAAGGAGGGAACGGCTTGAATTTAAGAAAATATATTTTGATTTTTACAATATCGCTTTTTATTGCGGCGGCTGTTTTGGCAGGCTTTAATATAGCCGTTGACCCTTTCGGAGTTTTCGGTGATAAACTTATGGACTGGTATGCGTACGATATGACGCAAAATCCGAGAATTGCAAAGATTGCGTATATTGACAAAAATCATGATAAATATGATTCATATATTATAGGAAGCTCAAAAACAAGTTCATATTCTGTTGAAAAATTAAACGAATATTACGGCGGTGCAAGCTTTTATAATATGATTATGTATGGCGGAGACTTGTATGATGCACAGAAAACAGCGGAATATCTAATAAATAATTATGAGGTTAAAAACATAATTTTAAACATTGGCATAGAGGAAATGTATAAGTACAATTATGAGGACGACCCGACTAAAGGAAACCTGCACGCAAAGCTTGACGGTGAAAATTTACCGCTGTTTTATTTGAAATACGCATTTTTAAACCCGCAGTATTCACTGCAAAAGCTCAGTGCATATGCCGAACGTGATTATCTGCCGACGGCAAACGATGTGTTTATACCCGAAACAGGCGTGTATAACAAAGCTGTGAGAGATGCGGAATCAATATCTGATTTGGATAGCTATATGCAGAACAATCCGAATTTTTATGTTTACCGTGAGGACGGAAGAAAAGGCGGGCATATAGATGAGGCGGTAAATTCGGTTCGTGTTGTTAAAGAACTTTGCGAAAGTAAAGGAATTGATTTTAAGCTTATAGCGTCTCCTCTTTATGATACGGAAATTGAGGATTATGATTATGATGATTTGTGCACGTATTGGCAGAAATTAGCTGAAGTAACGGATATTTATGATTTCAGCGGATATTCGCCGATAAGCACAGACGCAAGGTTTTTCTATGATGACGCACATTTTCGTAATTGTGTGGGCGATATGGTGCTTGCGTGGATATTCGGGGATTCGAGCGTATATATTCCCGACGGATTCGGTCACAGCACACAGGCGGCAAATGCGTATGAATATGCACGTGAGGTATTTAAAAAGCCTGATGAAACGCCGGAAGTACTGTCGGCAAGCGTTCCGATTCTTATGTATCACGAAATCGGTGAAGAAAATGATGAAAACGGAATGATAATATCCCGGCAAAGATTTGAAAGCCAGCTTGCGGCGTTGAGGGATAACGGCTATAATGTAATTTCCTTGAATGATTTGAATGAATATGTGAAAGGGAATTATGAATTGCCCGAAAAACCCGTTATAATTACGTTTGACGATGGTTATTTGTCAAACTATGATAATTATTATCTGCTTGGACAATATAACGCAAAAGCGGCTGTATTTACGGTGGGAGCAACAATGGGAGCAGATACCTATAAAGATACGGGAAATCCGATATATCCGCATTTTAACTATGCACAGGCAAAGGAAATGTATGACAGCGGAACAGTGGATATTCAAAGTCATACGTATGATTTTCACAGAGTGCGGGAATGGGATTCTGAATACCGAGAGGGAGCATCAAAGCTGAAAGGCGAGAGTGATAAAAAATTTGCCGAACTGTTTAAGGCTGATTTGGAAAAGTCTAAGGCAGAGATTGAACAGAATGTCGGAAACCGTGTATTTGCGCTGTCATATCCCGAAGGAATACATTCCACACTTACAGATGTGTGCGCAAGAGAATGCGGTTTTGACGTTACCGTAACGGTTGATGAGGGAATCAATACCGTTGTAAAGGGTCTGCCGCAAAGCTTATATAATTTAAAGCGTATAGGAATGTATACGAACATTGATGATAAAAAACTGATAGAATTAATAAAGGAGTGACTTATAATGACAACACAGGAACAGATAATGGAATTTTTTAAATCAAAGGGTATAGAAAATATTCAAAACGATACCGACTTATTTAAGGGCGGATATGTTAATTCGCTGTTTGCACTGGAGGTAGTTATGTTTTTGGAAAAAACGTTTGAAATTAAAATAAAGAATAAGGATATAACAGAGAAAAACTTTAAAACTGTAGACAGCATGGCGGCAGTGGTTGAAAAATATCTTTAAGGAGATTAATATGGAACAAAAAATAAAATGTGTTGTTTGGGATTTGGACAACACTCTTTGGAATGGAATTTTATCCGAAGGTGATGATGTTAAGCTGCGGGACGGAGTAATTGATATAATAAAAGCTCTTGATGAAAGAGGTATTTTGCAGTCGATTGCGAGTAAAAATGAGTTCAGTGACGCATATGCCAAGCTTGAAGAAATGGGAATAGCGGAATATTTTCTGTATCCGCAGATAAACTGGAATCCCAAAAGCGAGTCTGTAAAAAATATTTCAAAGAATTTAAACCTTGCTCTTGATACGTTTGCATTTATTGATGACTCGCCGTTTGAACGTGAAGAAGTCAAATCGGCAGATGAAAAAATACTTACTGTTGACGCCGCTGATATAGATAAAATCATATCAACAGAACGATTTATTCCTAAATTTATAACAGAGGATACGCGCAACAGAAGAAGTATGTATATAGCGGACAGCAAGAGAAAACAGGAGGAACAGGAATTTTCGGGCGATAATACGGAGTTTTTGAAAAGTCTTAATATGAAACTTACGATTTCACCCGTTACCGAACATGATTTGCAGAGAGCATATGAATTGACAGTGAGAACACATCAGTTAAACTCAACCGGTTATACGTATTCATATGATGAATTAAAAGACTTTATAAATTCAGACAAGCATATTTTTCTTATAGCTCAGCTTACCGATAAATTCGGAGATTACGGAAAAATAGGACTTATTCTTGTTGAAAATACGGACGCTTTGAGAATAAAGCTGCTGCTTATGAGCTGCCGTGTAATGTCAAGAGGCGTAGGCTCGGCTATTCTGATTTATCTTGCAAGGCTGAAGAAAAAGCTGAATAAGCCTATGTTTGCAGAATTTAAAACAACTGACCGAAACAGAATTATGTATATAACATATAAAATTATGGGGTTTGATGAAATATCCGACAACGACGGTGATGTTCTTCTTGAATATACGTCTGAGGAAGATAAGCAATATCCTGATTATTTTAAGGTTGAAGAGCTGTAAATGTTTCCTGCCTCCTATATACGGACGGTCGGCAGCCTACATGTTTTTTGAACAGCGCCGAAAAATGGCGCGGGTCGGAAAAACACAGACTGTCGGAAATTTTCTCAATAGAATCATTTGTTGCTTTAAGCATTATCATGGCAATTCTCATTTTTGATTGTATAATATAGCTGTGCGGAGTAATTCCGTACAGCTTTTTAAATGTTCTTATTATATGCTCCTGTGAATAAGAAAAATTCTTTGCTATATCGGAAAGGCTTAAATTTTCCGATATATGACAGTCAATATATAAACGTATTTTTTCAATGGCTGTACTTGTATTATTCGTCTGTAATTTGTTTTCTGCGAGGAATTGTACAAGCTTTAAAAACAGACATGCGGAATTGTTTTTGTATTCCTGCGGCGTTGCTGCGGATTTGCAGGCTTCGATAATTTCAGACAGTATATCATGGGTATTGGTATTTCTGAATACCGTTATATTATCAATTTTATAAATTCTGAGCAGGGAATCGGCAAGCTCGCCCTTAAAATTCAGCCATATGCGTTCAAATTGATTATCTGTATTGCTGTAATAAATTTGATTGCTCCCCTGAGGAAGTAAAAATGTATCTCCGCTGTTTAAATTAAATATGTTGTCATCGCAAATGAGAACTCCCGAACCCGATATAACGTATTGAACACAAGCAATAGGGGATTTCATGCGCAATTGATAGCACGGTGTATCACGCAATGTCTTTCCGTATTCGGTAATTAAAAACGGCGTATCATTATCCATATCGGGTGCAAAGTATTTTTCGGTGGTTGACGGAGTTTCCAATTCTATAATGTTCATAGCTTTGATACCTTTCTTTATAATTTTAAATAAGTATATCATATTTTTAAACAAATGTCAATTTTTATTACTTTGATAATGAAAATATATCAGTTTTTTGACTTGTAATATCAAAAAAATATGGTAAAATTTAAATATAACTTATTTGGAGGATTAACATGAAGATAACAAAGTTAGAAGTGATAACCGTAAAACCAAGATGGATGTTTTTAAAAATGCACACCGATACCGATATTTACGGGCTGGGCGAGCCTGTTTTGGAAGGGCATTGTAACGCCGTAAAAGCTGTCTTGAATGAATTTGAGGAATATCTTATAGGTAAGGACCCAATGAGGATTGAACACCATGTTCAGGCTTTGTACAGGGGCGGATTTTACAGAGGCGGGCCGTTAATGCTTTCTGCCATAAGCGGCATTGAACAGGCAATGTGGGATATAAAAGGCAAGTATTATAACTGTCCTGTTTATGAAATGCTCGGCGGAAGATGCAGAGATAAAATCCGTATGTATACACACATAAAAAGAGCGGGCGTGAAAGGTGAATTTCCGATTGAAGAGATGCTTAAAATTACGGATGAACGATTAAAGGACGGATACACCGCACTTAAATACTCTATAATACCGCCTATAAAGGCAATTGAAAATCCTCAAAATACAAGGAAACATATAGAGCGCTTTGCGGCGGTGAGAGAACAAATAGGCAATTCGGTTGATTTGGCTATAGATTTTCACGGAAGAGTAAGTCCGGCTATGGCAGTGCGCTTTGCAGAGGAATTGAAAGAGTATATGCCTATGTTTATTGAAGAGCCATGTCTACCCGAAAATGTGGATTGTATGGTGAACATCGCAAGAGCAACTACTATTCCGATTGCGGCAGGGGAAAGATTGTTTGGAAAATGGCAGTATCGCGAGCTTATAGAAAAGCAGGCGGTAAGCGTTATTCAGCCCGATATATGTCATGTCGGAGGGATATATGAAGGAAGAAAGCTTGCGGCTATGGCAGAAATGTATTATGGAACGGTGGCTCCGCACAATCCATTAGGTCCTGTTTCTCTTGCGGCATGTATACAGCTTGATACATGTATTCCGAATTTTCTTATACAGGAACACCCCGGAAATCCCGATAAATCGGATTTGGGTGTAGGTTATATAAAAGAGCCGTTTGAAATAAAGGACGGTTATATTGATGTTCCGACTAAAGCGGGCCTTGGTGTTGAATTGGACGAAAAGGCTCTGAAAGATAAAATTTATGACGGTAGCTGGACAACACCCAGACAGTATTATGAGGACGGTAGCAATGCGGATTGGTAAAGGTGAGAGGATGAAGAAATCAGCATTTATAACGGGGGCGGCAAGCGGAACGGGCTATGCAATAGCCGAGAGATTTGCAAAAGAGGGATATAATGTTTTTTTAGGCAGCAGAAGCATAGAACAGGCACAAAAGGCGGCAAAGGCAATATCGGAGAAATTCAATATTCATGCAGAAGGATGTGAAACTTCACAGTTTACAGAATCCGAAGTGGGAAGAATATTTGAATATATTTCAAAATGCGGATACAGTATAGATTCAATTGTACTTAATGCGGCAAATTTGGGCATCAATCAAAAAAGCCTTGATGTGGATATAGACGAATTTATGTCGGTATACAAAGTAAATGTAGCGTGGAATTTTATGATGGCAAGAGCCGCTGCAAAAATGATGATAAAAAAGAATGGCGGAAGTATTGTTTTTGTTACATCTAATTCGGCAATCAGAGTTACAAGAGACCGCTGTGCCTACTGTTCATCGAAAAGTGCAATCCTTGCGATGTCAAAATCATTTGCGGTTGATTGGGGAAAATACAGAATACGTTCAAACTGTGTTTTGCCGGGTATGATAAAAACGGAACGCTGGCGGAAAAACGAAAATCATATTCAGGAAAGTCTGCCAAATTTTACACCGCTTGAAGATATTGCCGAATTTGAGGATATAGCAGATGCAGTGTGGTATTTTGCAAGTGATGAATCGAGAAATGTGACAGGTGCGGAATTAGTCGTTGACGGCGGAATGCTGGCACAGCTTACTCCCGAAATAAAGAAGTAAAATTAATACAGACAAAAAATAAATAATCTCTTGACAGAAGTATATATAAGAGGGTATAATATACTTTGAAAAGAGGTGAGTAAAATTGCATTTTGTACTTCCTGATGATGTAAAGTACATAATAAACAAATTGCATGAAAACGGATTTGGAGCTTTTCTTGCCGGCGGAGCTGTTCGGGATTTGATAATGGGGAGAATACCGCATGATTATGATGTTTCAACATCGGCAAAGCCGGAAGAAGTGAAACGACTGTTTAAAAGAACGGTAGATACAGGAATAAAACACGGGACAGTAACGGTTATCGTAAACGGAGTGGGATATGAAGTAACCACTTTCAGGCGGGAAAGCGAATATACAGATTACCGCCATCCCGCTTCGGTGGAATTTGTTGAAGATGTTCATGAGGATTGTTTAAGGCGCGATTTTACAATAAACGCAATGCTGTATGACAACGATGACGGTTTGATTGATTTTTTTTGTGGAAAAAGAGACATAAATCAAAAAATAATACGCTGTGTCGGCAATCCCGAAAAGCGCTTTAAAGAGGATGCCTTGCGAATGCTTAGGGCAATAAGATTCAGTGCGGTTCTTGGATTTGAAATAGAGGAGAAAACATTCGCCGCTATAAAAAAATACGGAATTTTGATAAAAAGAGTAAGCAGTGAGCGTATTACGGAAGAACTGAATAAAATACTTCTTTCGGACAATCCCGATTATTTCAGAGTTGTGTATAATGCAGGACTGCTTCAATATGTAATACCGCAATTGAGCAAGTGCTTTGGTGAGCCTCAAAAAAACAGATATCATATTTATGATGTTGGTGAACATATCATGCACACCGTAAAAAATATACCGGCTGATTTAGTACTGCGCTGGGCTGCACTGCTGCATGATGTCGGGAAACCAAGATGTGCAAGCGTTGACTCAAACGGAATTATTCATTTTTACGGACATCATCGCGAAAGCGTCCGTATTGCGGAAGATGTTCTTCACAGGCTGAGGCTGGATAACAATACCATAAAAGATGTTCTCACATTAATTGAAAATCACGATGTTCGCATCGAACCCGCACCCGAGAATGTAAAACGAATGATGTCAAAAACGGGTGCAAAGCTTTTTAAAAAGCTTATGCAGCTGCAGCTTGCCGATAATAAAGCAAAAAGCGAAATCTGTTATAAAGAGAAAAAGAAAAAAATAGATGCGGTTATACAGATTTATGAAGATGTAATATCAGCAAATGAGCCGTATAGAATTTCAGATTTGGTTATAAACGGCAGAGATTTAATAAAAATAGGCTATCGTCCGGGCAGAGCGATGGGAGATGTTCTTAAAATATTAACAGACGAAGTAATAATAAATTCGTCATTGAATAATCGTTTTTATCTGCTTAACAGAGCAAAAGAATTAAAATAAAGAGGAGACTGTCTCTCCTCTTATTTTTAATATAAAATGAAATTATCTTTTATTTCTTCCGGGTACTTTGAGTATATATCTTTTGTATTTTCGCTGTAACCAAATTCAAAGCCTTTTTCAGTATTGTCGGAGTATGCTGCATATCTGTAAATATACATATCGTCATATTTTATAAGAGCATAGTAATAATCAGCACCCGCACGATTTTCTATAATAGAAGCGGTAGGGTACGAACTTATAAAGTCACGCATTTCTGTTGTCGGCAAGCCCGAAGATGATTCACTTGCGAATATATGCTCATAAGCGCTGCCCTCCGGCGCTCTCAGAGACATAACAGCGTGAGTATCTTCGCCGCCGTATTCACTGAAATTTGATGGGTATGGGCATGAAAATCCGTATAAATCATCAGCATATTCCGTAAATGAGGATTTTGGTGAAAGTGATGCAGAGGGAACTGCCGTTTTCTTTATCTCCGATTTTTCGGTCGTCTGCGGAGATGATGTGCTTGGGTATGCTGATTTGCTTTTTACGGCAGGCGAAGCAGATACTGACGGCATTGATGCAATTGCTGTGGGTGATGGTGTTGTTTCTGCCTTTATGTATGGACTCGATTCCGAGAATTTTGTGTATGCGATATATATGCAGCCTCCGAAAATGATTGCTGCAATCAATACTGCCCCGAATGCAGAAAGCCTTTTTTTGCGTTTTCTGTGCCGTGCCTGACTCTTTTTATTATTTGCCATATGACGATAACCTCCTGTATTTTTGTTAAATACTATAATATCACAAAATCTTTTATATTTCAATACAAATATTAAAAATATCTATTGTATTTTTTTTATAAATGTGATAAAATTTAATAAAAATAATATTAAGGATAATTGATTATGAAAACAAAAACTGCTTATATATGCCGTGAATGCGGCTATAAATCCGCAAAATGGCTGGGGAAATGTCCCGGCTGCGGTCAATGGAACACTCTTGATGAAACGGTTGTTTCGGATAAGATGCCGTCTCAAAGGCAAACAGCGGCAACTGCAATAGGCGCTTCAATATCTGTACCGAAACGAATAAATGAGGTTAAAATAGGATATGAAACAAGGTATTCTACGGGAATGAGAGAGCTTGACAGAGTTCTGGGCGGAGGCATAGTTCAAGGTTCGCTGATACTTGTCGGAGGCGACCCGGGTATCGGAAAATCAACATTGCTTTTGCAAATTTGTGAGAATGCGGGTCGGGAACGAAAAATATTGTATGTATCGGGCGAGGAATCTGAAGGGCAAATAAAAATAAGAGCTGAAAGACTGGGGGTTAAGACGGAAAATCTCTATTTAATTTCTGAAACTGATGTAACACGAATAATTGAATGTATAAATACCGTTAAGCCCGATATTGTTATAATCGATTCAATACAGACAATGCACAGAGAAGATATTTCATCAGCCGCCGGAAGTGTTCCGCAAGTGCGTGAAGCAACAAATGCGTTTATGCACATAGCAAAAGCGTCGGGAATAGCGATGTTTATAGTCGGGCATGTAACAAAAGACGGTGCTCTTGCGGGGCCGAGAGTGCTTGAACACATGGTTGACTGTGTATTATATTTTGAGGGTGACCGTCAAATGACCTTTCGTATTTTGCGTGCTGTCAAAAACCGTTTTGGCTCAACTAATGAAATCGGCGTTTTTGAAATGCGCAATACAGGTCTGCATGAGGTCGATAATCCGTCAAAAATGCTGCTCGACGGACGTGAAGAAAACAGCTCGGGAAATGCAATTATATGTACAATGGAAGGTTCAAGAGGCGTTTTGGCAGAAGTTCAGGCGCTTGTTACGCCTACCGGATTCGGAAATCCGAGAAGAATGTCGAATGGAATAGATATAAACAGAGTAATTTTATTGATTGCCGTTCTTGAAAAGCGTGCAAGAATGAATTTATCAAATTCAGACGTATATATAAATGTTGCAGGAGGTCTGCGTGTAGATGAGCCGGCTGCTGATTTGGGAATATGTGTTGCGATTGCAACGGGTCAGTCAGACGTATTGCTGCCGCCTGATATGATTTTCGTTGGGGAAGTGGGATTGGGCGGAGAGCTTAGAAATGTATCGCATTTGGAAAAAAGACTTTCCGAGGCGTCAAAGCTTGGATTTTCTTCCGCTATAGTACCGAGACAGTCATTGAAAGAAATAAAAATCCCCGATGGATTTGCCGCATACGGGGTCAAAACAATCGGGGAGGCAATAGCTATGATAAGAAAAAAGTAATTAATTTTCATATTTATTCTTCATCATATCATCAAGCCGTTCATAATCAAAATTACTTTTATCCGTATATACACTGCCGTCTTTGCTGTTTTTAAAGTTTTCTTTATCTTTTTCAGCATCGGCAACTGTTGTTATACCGTTTTTGAACCATCGTTCAATTATGGAGTTCATATAAGGGAAAGACAGCTTATTTATTTGAATAATACAATATTCATATGCGAGGGCAATCATGTCCTCGCTCATATTATATTCATCTTTCCAGACTTTCAGATATGTTTCTTCGGTCTTTGAAAGATTTCTGTCATCAATGCCAAGCAAGCGTTTCATGTTTCCGAAATAGCTGTTTTTTTCCTTTTTTTCTTTCATGTATTTTTCAGCGGCATCAACCGTAATAATATTGTTTTCATGCCAGCCCATTGCTACCTTTTCAATATATTTCATATTTCTTTTTCCGATTGAAACGCAGTACTCCAAAAGCATGGTAATAACCTCCGGTGTGAATCCGAGGTTATCGTAAAACCAGTATAGTGTCTCAATATCCTTATCACTAAGTGTTTTTTCAAGCATATCCTGCGCAATAAGACATAAATCCGAAAGTTTTTTATCTTCAGTTACAAGCTGTTTCACATTTTTATTTGTATATTTTTTATCATTGTTTTCTGAAGTTTTCAGAATTTTCGGAGATGTGCCGAAAGTGACTTTTTCTTCGGAAATGCTGACACAGCCTTTTTCTTCAAAAAACTCAAATGCTTTCAATACATCGCTTTCAAGCAAGTCAAGAGCGGAAGCTATTTGACTGTAATCCAATGAAAGACCTTTTGATGCGGCATTTATTGCATATAAATATACCTTCACAAACGTCCCGTTTGCTTTAGGCATTATATTTTCAATAAAATCGGAAGGAATCCCGACGAAATTCAAATTGTATACAAATTCAGACATCGTTTTCTCCTTATTCGGCAATCGGTATTTTTTTTGTGAATTCATGAAATTTATAATTTTTCAGAACAAAATCATTTCTGTCAAAATCATAAAAATTGTCATGCTTTGTGATTTCCAGCGTCGGTGCGGGGTATGGCTCATTGGCAATTATTTCCTTGATTATAGGAATATGCCTGTCATAAATATGAGCGTCTGCAATAACATGAACCAATTCTCCAACCTCAAATCCCGAAACTTCGGCAAACATATGAAGCAATGCCGCATATTGGCATACATTCCAGTTGTTTGCGGCAAGCATATCCTGTGAACGCTGGTTTAATATAGCGTTAAGCTTATTTCCCGTAACATTGAACGTCATACTGTATGCGCATGGATATAAATTCATTTCTGATAAGTCCTGATGAACATATATATTTGACATGATGCGTCTTGAAGCGCTGTTATGCTTTAAATCATAAAGAATCCTGTCAACCTGGTCAAATTCTCCTTCGGGATATTTATGCTTTACTCCGAGCTGATAGCCGTATGCCTTGCCGATAGAGCCGTTTTCATCAGCCCATTGGTCCCATATATGGCTGTGCAAATCCTTTATGTTATTGGATTTCTTCTGCCAAATCCATAGAATTTCATCAACAGCGGATTTTAAATATGTACGGCGGATTGTAAGAATGGGAAATTCCTTTGATAAATCATATCTGTTTACAATTCCGAATCTTTTTACGGTATGTGCAGGAGTCCCGTCTTCCCATTTCGGGCGAACTTCCAGATGTTCGTCTGAAAAACCGTGTTCAATTATTTCTTTGCAATTATTTATAAAAATATTGTCTGCTAAACTCATAGATTATCTCCTGTTAATTTATATTTATGTAATTATTATATTACAAAGGATATAAAAAGTCAATAGCTTTTAAGATTTGCACTTGAAAAAGACAAAATTAAATATATTCGCAGTATTCTTGACAATAACTGCAAACGGTGGTATAATAAATATGTATAGCTTATTTTGCATGGAGGATTTATGATTAGAAGTATAACAGATATATTAATAAATGTACCCATAACGCTTATTGCTTTGACATTTCATGAGTTTGCACACGGTTGGGTATCGGGAAAACTCGGAGACCCTACTCCGAAACGAGAGGGAAGAATGACGCTTAACCCTATGGCACATCTTGACCTATATGGAACAATACTTATGATATTGACGGGATTCGGCTGGGCAAAGCCTGTTATGGTTAATCCTATGTATTATAAGGATAAGAAAAAAGGCATGGCGCTTGTCGGGATTGCAGGACCTATAATGAATATATTGCTCGCATTTGCAGGGCTGCTGATTTTTGCGGTTGTTATGATTGCCGTATCAAAAGCCGGTGCGGATGTTAATTCAATGTCATTATTTTCATATATAATGAGGCTGTTTGTGGTAAGAAATTTATGTTTTGCTGTGTTCAATCTGATACCTATTCCGCCATTGGACGGTTCAAGAGTTGTCAGCATGTTTTTGCCCGACAGTGCGTATTATAAGCTTATGCAGCTTGAACGTTACAGTATGATAATTATTATTGTATTGTCACTTACGGGAATGTTTGACACCTTGATAGGAACGGGAGTGAATGCCCTTTACGGAGGTATGATTCGTATTATAAGCAGAATGCTGAAATTTATAATGTAGGATAAGAATATGGATGCTGTTTTATATAAATTAGATACATTTGAGGGACCTTTGGACTTGCTTCTGACGCTTATTCAGAAAAATAAAGTAAGTATATATGATATTCCGATAGTTGAAATTACAGACCAGTATCTTGAAGCGATAAAAGGAATTGAACAGTCGCAGCTTGAAAATACAAGTGAATTTTTAATTATGGCGTCTCAGTTGCTTTTGATAAAATCAAGAATGCTGCTGCCGAAAAACGAAGAAGATGAAGACGAAGAAGACCCGCGTGAGGAACTGGCAAGGCGTCTTGCCGAGTATCAGAAATTCAAGGAAGCGTCGTTGGAGCTTAGAAAAAGTGAATTTTCAACAAGATATATGGTGTTCAGAGGAGAAGAAAAAATAAAATTTCCCATTCCGGAATATAACCGTGAGCATAAAACCGATGAACTCCTTGAAGCGTTTAATAATATACTTGCAAGACGTATCAGAAAGGCAGCTCCCGAAAAACGTGCATTTTCGGGAATTGTGGGACGTGAGAAGGTTTCTGTTGACGATATGGTCGAAAAAATATGCAAGAGATTATCGAAAAATAAACGGCTCGGATTCAGAAAGCTGTTTTTACCGAATGATTCCAAGCCTGAGATGATTGCGACATTTTTAGCAGTTCTTGAAATGATAAAGCTGGACAAGATACGTGCGGATTATGACGAAAATACGGAGGATTTTATAATTACCGTCGGAAAAGGGGAAAATAAATGAGTAATTTGAAATATGCCATTGAGGGTATATTGTTTGCGGCAGGAGAACCGGTGAAAGCTGCAAAGCTTGCGGTGGTGCTTGATGTATCTATTGAAGAAGTCAAGACCGCTGTTGAAGAACTTAAAGAAGAGTATAATACAGACAAACGGGGCTTTAATATAATAGACATAATGG
>CAKSGG010000067.1 GCA_934454215.1 uncultured Clostridia bacterium | reverse complement strand
CCTAAGAGCGTGGAAACGGAACAAAAGAAACTGTTTTTAACGCATACAAAATACGTATTGCCGATGGTACTGTATGCTCTGTATTATGATTTAGGCTGGAAGCATAAGCGCATGGCACAGGCGGCAGATGAGTTCAGGCAGACGGTTATAGCGGTAATCGAGCTTGACAGCATGGGTGATATAAAGCGTGAGCTTTTTAAGAAGCGTAATATCAGATTTGACGAGGAGCGTGAGTAAATGACGGAACAGAGAGTAAAGCAATGGTTAAACCGTGCACATAATATTGACAGGGAAATAAAAAACCTTGAGGCTGAACGGGACAAGGCTTTCAGCAGGGCAATAAGCACGGTAAACAGTTCTGCCGGTGAAAAGGTACAGACAAGTAAAATAAACGCCACTGATGGCAAATATGCGGCTTATGCTGATTATGTCGCAGAACTTGACAGACGTACCGCCGAGCTGTACAAGGTACAGGCGGAAACTTTAAGGGCAATTAACAAAATGGATAACAGCACATACAGACTATTGCTTACGCTCCGATATATCCGTTTTATGACGTGGGAACGTATTGCGGAAGAAATGAATTATAAAGATGTACGGTGGGTATATAGGCTGCATGGCAGAGCTCTAAGAGAGTGCAACAAATATAAAGGTGAGGAATAACCCTCACCTTATGTGTATTATATTAATTTCTATCAGATAAGTGCAGCTCACTTTTAAGTGCAGCCTGTAAAACTGCTGAAAAATTTATATTTGCTTTTTCAGCCTCATAGTTTAGCCAACTTGGCAATGTGCAATTTTTCTTTACCGTACGAACTTCATTCTTGCGTCTATACTCTGTAAAATCTACATCGACAAATGAAATGAAACCATCTGCGGGAACTTGCGGCTGAATGTCTGAAAGGGCTGACGGAATAGGTAAGGTTTCTCCCTCGTCTTCCATATCAATTCCCATAATACCTATGGCATCACGTGCCATTTCAATTGCTTCAGTAACATTCTCTCCTTGTGTATTAATATTAAAGTCAGGAATAAATACCACTATAAACTTTTTTCCTTGTGACATAATAATCGGATAAGCATATTTCATTTTTATTACCTCCTATATGAAATAAAGTTTTATATTATAAATAAGCATTGCGGGGTTATTTTAACCCGCGCCGCTTAATTATTGCTTTTGCTAACTCTTCGTCGGTTTCACGATGTCTTACAATGCTTTCACGTTCGAAACCTTTAACATATATATCATGGTTTGAACCGTGACGTTTAAATTTCCAACCGTTATTTTCTAATAGTTTAATCAACTCTTTGGTTTTCATGTGTTTTCCTCCTTACACTATATATTATACGCCTTAAATACGTATTTGTCAAGGCTTTTTTGAAAAAAACTTTTATTTTTTTATAAAAATATTATAACAGACCATTGTAAGCCATGTTTACTCTGTGATATAATGTAAAATGTAAAAAGAAGCAAATAACGAACAAGCCTGTACAGCAGGCAGTACCTCTTGTTTAAGGACGTGACTATGTTGCGTCCTTTTAAATTTACGGAAAGGCAGGTGAGATATACAATGACGGACAAACAGAAAAGATTTTGCGATGAATACATAATTGACTTGAACGCTACAAGGGCATATAAAGCGGCATATCCGAATATAAAAAACGATAATGTGGCAAAATCAGCGGGAAACAGATTGTTGACAAATGTTGACATCAAGGCATATATCGAAGCGGAACTCGAAAAGCTGCACGACGAACGGACAGCGGACGCAAAAGAGGTTATTGAGTATCTTACCTCGGTAATGCGGCGAGAGAAAACAGAAAGCGTTGTTGTTACAATTTCACAGGAAAAGTCAAAATATGTGCCTGATAATAACGGAACAATGCGAAAGCATACGGAAAAAACAGAAATACCGCAGATAGTGGAAATACCGGCAAAGCTGTCTGACGCAAACAAAGCCGCCGAAATGCTCGGTAAGTATTATGCACTGTTTACCGACCGTACACAGGTTGAGGGCGACAGCGTTGTGCAGATAATAGATAACATTCCGAGAGGTGACAGCAATGACAAAGATTGAACGGGTAGAACTTGACAGCATAATCGCCCCGTCATTCTACGACATACATTGTGATGTGCAGGAAGAACGACACACCCATTACTGGCTGAAAGGCGGCAGAGGTTCAACAAAATCATCATTTGTCAGCGTGGAGATTATTCTCGGTATCATGCAGAACCCCGACACTAATGCGGTGGCAATCCGAAAAGTGGGAATGTATTTAAAAGACAGTGTGTATGAACAGCTCATATGGGCGATTGACAAGCTGGGTGTTACATCAAAATGGCGGCAGAAGCTCAGCCCTCTTGAACTGATATACATACCTACGGGACAGCGTATACTTTTCAGGGGCGCAGATAAGCCGAGAAAGCTTAAATCAACAAAGGTGCATAAAGGATATATCCGATACGTTTGGTATGAGGAATGTGCCGAATTTAACGGTATGGAGGAAATCCGAACAATAAACCAGTCGTTGATGAGAGGCGGTACTAAATATATGGTGTTTTATTCATACAATCCGCCGAAAGCACAGCGCAGCTGGGTCAATGAGGAAACGCTTGTTAAGCAGGACGGAAAGCTTGTACATCACAGCAGTTATTTATCTGTTCCCCGTGAATGGCTTGGTGAGCAATTCATAACGGAAGCGGAGCATTTAAAGGCAACCAAACCAAGAGAGTATGAACATGAATATCTTGGTGTTGTAACGGGAACGGGCGGAACGGTATTTGATAATATTACTTTGCGTACAATTACAAACGACGAAATTAAATCATTTGATAAAATTAAGCGCGGTATTGACTTCGGATATGCGTCAGACCCGTTTGTGTATGTTGTGTGCCATTACGACGGCAAGCATAAGCGCTTATATATTTTTGAGGAAATATATAAACAGGGGCTATCGAACGCAAGAGCCGCCGAGCTGATAGGGAATAAATATCAGCAGACTATCATATGCGACAGCGCCGAGCCGAAATCAATAGATGAAATGAGACGTTACGGCTTGCGTGTACGAGGTGCGAAAAAAGGACCCGACAGCATAGACTACGGTATAAAGTTTCTGCAAAGCCTTGAAGAAATCGTTATAGATAATACAAGGTGTCCCGAAACGGCAAAGGAATTTTACAGATATGAGCTTGAACCCGACGGAAACGACGGATTCAAGGACGGCTATCCCGATAAGAATAACCACAGCATAGATGCGGTCAGATATGCTGTAGAAGATGAAACGACAAACAGGAAGGCAAGAATATTGTCAAGGAAGGAATGGGGAATATGATTATAGACGAAAGCATTATACAGAACGGAATAACGCCGCAGTTATTGTTTCGGCTGATAAATAAGCATGAGGAGCAGTTTGACAGATTTAAAAAGCTGCATAATTACTACATCGGCAGACATGACATATTAAACCGTATACGTGAATCGGATTATACGGCGAATAATAAAATGGTATGCAATCATGCAAAGTATATTGTTGATATGACACGCAGTTATTTGGTTGGAAATCCCGTTACATATGATTCAAGCGAGGATTTCAATATTGAGCCGCTCAAAGACGAATACAGCGAGCAGGATATCCCGTCGGTTGACAGTGAGCTTATAAAAGATATGTGCGTATACGGCAGAGCATACGAGCTTGTTTACAGCAACGGCGAGGGAAAGCCCAGAAGCGTGTGCATTGCGCCGTTCAATGCGTTTGTGTGTTATTCTCAGACGGCGGAAAAGACGCCGCTCATCGGTATACACTATTACAAAAAATACGATGTTGACGGACGTGCGGTCGGTGTTGTATGCAATGTGTATGACGATACATATATTTATAAATTTACAGCGGTGCAGGAGAATTTCAATGCTCTTGTGCATGAAAGTACCGAACAACACTATTTTGACGGTGTACCGCTTATCGAGTACCGAAACAACGAGGACAGGCAGGGGGATTTTGAACAGCTCATACCGCTTATTGACGGATATAATCTGCTATGCTCCGACAGAATAAACGATAAAGAGCAGTTTGTTGAATCATTTTTATTCCTAAAAGGAATCGAGGTTGACGGAGAGCAGTCCAAAAAGCTGAAACAAGAGAAGATATTAATGGGCTTTGAAAACAGCGACGCAAAGTATCTTTCAAAGGTCATGACCGAATCTGATATAAAAATACTGCGTGACGATATAAAGGACGATATACACCGTTTTTCAATGGTTCCCGATTTATCGGACGAAAGCTTTGGCAATAATCTGTCGGGCGTGGCAATAAAATATAAACTGCTCGGTTTTGAACAGGCGGTAAAAAATAAAGAGCGGTTTTTCACAAAAACATTGCGCAGACGGTTTGAGCTGTACAATAAATTTCTTGTGTTAAAATCGGCAATGGGTATTGTTCCGTCTCATCGTGTGGATATTGTGTATAACTATAATCTTCCGGCAAACGAACTGGAAATATCGCAGATGATTACAAATTTGCAGGACGTTGTGAGTACGGAAACATTATTGAGCCGTCTGCCGTTTGTGACAGACAGCAAGGAAGAAGCGGAGCTGAAACGTGCGGAACAGGCAGAAAAACAAAAGCGGGCAATCGAGGAAACACAGCAGTTAGCGGAACGGGGGTATTGATATGAACGTCAGTATTGAGGATTTGGGCATCGCTGATATGATTAATAATCAGATAGAGAAGATAAAAAGCGGACTGGAAAAGGGACTTGCTCTGGGCGGTCAGCTTGTAGCGGACGAGGCAAAAGCAAAAGCGCCGGTTGATACGGGACATCTGCGTAACAGCATAACATCACAGGCGAACGGTTTAAGCTGCGATATAGGCACAAATGTGGAATACGGCATATATCAGGAGTTTGGAACGTATAAAATGGCGGCGCATCCGTTTCTTGTTCCGTCACTGAAAGAAAATGAAACGGAGGTTATTCAAATCATAAAGGATAATGTAAAATGAATTACTGGGAAAGAGCGGCGCTGCTGCGCGAGATAGCAATACAAGAGGGCGCAGGCTATACGGCGGCGCAGATACTGCGGCTGTATGATGAGGCTTTAAAAGACATCGAAACGGAAACAAAGAAAATACAAGCAAATTTTCAAAAGCGGTTCGGCGTCGATAATGAAACAGCGGCATATTTTCTTACGGCGGCGCAGGAGGAAGAAAACCTCAAAACGCTTTTAAAGCTGCTTGATGAAGCGCCGAACGCAAAAGCACGTGAAAATATATTGGAATATATACATCGTGACGGCTTATCCGTAAGAGCGTATGCGGCACGTACAGAGCGTTACAAGGCATTGGAGAAAGAAATATATGTGCGTATAAAAAAGCTTGTTATACCGTCCGTAAATATTCTAAGCGAGCGTCTGCAAAAAACGTATAAGGAAAGCTACTACGGAGCTATAGATGATACGGCAAAGGGGTTGAACGCAGGTATAAATTTTTCTATGCTCAATGACAGAGCAGTAAAAGAAGCAACGGAAGCCAAATGGCAAGGCTCGAGGTTTTCGGAGCGCATATGGAAGAATACGGACAGACTGGCGGAGCGTGCGCAGGATTTGGTTGTAAAATCAATTATGAACGGTGAATCGTGGACAAAAACCACATCGAAGCTTGCGGCGGAGTTTGAGGTTGAAAAGTTTCATGCGGCAACGCTTGTACATACGGAATCATCACACATACACGCACAGGCGAATTTAAAGGCGTATACGGACTTGAATATTGAAGAATATAAATACCTTGCAACGCTCGACAGCAGAACATGTAGTGTGTGTCAGTCGCTTGACGGAGCGGTATTTAAGGTGTCACAGGCAAAAGCAGGTGTAAACTTCCCGACGCTGCACCCACGCTGCCGATGTACCACCACAATGAATATGACGTATAAATCACGCAGTGCAAGAAATCCGCTGACGGGCAAATCAGAGCTGACAGACGGGAATGTAACGTATGCGGAATGGAAAGCAAATCTTTCACCGGAGCAGAAATCGGCACTGGAGCTTGCAAAGAAGAAGGACAGCCGCCGTTCATCGGATAAGCTGCAGCATAAGCAGTATATGGACGTGCTGGGGACAAAGAATGTGCCGAAAGCATTTGACAAATTCCAGGATTTGAAGTATAATGATAGGGAGAAATGGAAAGAGCTGAAACGTCAGTATCGAAGTGAAGTAAATCCGTATCTTCAAAAACATTTTGATTATGACTATAAAGGTGAACAGAATTTCATTCCGAAATCAACAAAGATTAATGTCATGAAAAATATAGCAGGTTATCAGAGCAATACAGTGTTACGTGATGTTGATAGGTTGGTTGCTGTATATGGCGGTGAAAAAGATAAATGGTCTAAACGTGTCGGAAGAATAGATAGTGAAAAATACATTTTCGATGTACACTGGTATCAATATGAGGGCAAACAATACGAAATGAAATTGAGTAATAGAAAGGATAAATAACAATGAAATTGAAGTATGTGGGAGAAACGTTTGGGGCGTTGTCGTTGACAAATGGCAAGATATACGAAGCTGAAATAGAAGATGAAGATTATTATCGTGTCATTGATGACAGCGGTGAGGGTTATTTATATTCAAGAAAAAATCCAAGACCGTGTGACGGTTCAAGCCCCGGGGGAAAATGGGAAATTATAGAGGAGTAAAAAATGAAACTGGATTCAAAACAGCAGGTATTGCTTGCATTGTATATCGAATATCAAAAAGACCTGCCGAAAATGGAAAATGTAACGTGTACAAGTCTGAATATGGATATAGACGTGTTTAATGCGGCGTTAAGAAAGCTTTCGACCGAAAAATATACAGAGGGTTTAAATATCTTTTCAGCCGATAATGACGAGTTCTACAGTGCCGGCACACATGATGTATATCTTACACATTCGGGCATTGAATACATAGAAAAGAACTTTGGAATAAAAAAAGAGCTCAAAAGCACGGATAAAATTAAATATGTCATTAAAAAGTGCGGAATTATGGGGCTTCAAGCTTTAAAAATGTTTGCCGCAGCGGCAGCGGAGCATATACATGATGTATTTTAATTTTGCATTGACAAAATGTTACAAACTATGATATAATATTCTGCATGGCAAGAGGATAGACGGTTATTCAGCACCTTTAAGTTAGAATGGAGGTGTTGATATGGAAGATTTGCAAATAACATTGATTTTATTGTTATTGATTATCATTTACATAAAAAAATAACCGCCTATCTGCGCAAAGATAAGCGGTTTTGCCTTGAATAGGCTAAAATCATTATACAAGCAGAATAACCGTTGTTATTCCTCTTGTCTACATTCTAACATAAAAACAAAACAATGTCAACCGAAAACACGAAAATTAATCGTGTTTTTTTATTTTAACAACAAAATATTGACCTGAGCAAGTCGTAAAACTGCTCTATTTTTATACAATTTTTTAAGGAGGGTTCAGAAATGGACGGAAATCAGAATGTAACGGCTATGGGTCAAGTAAGTGGGGCGGCTGATGGGGCGCAGGCAACGGCAGCGGCAACGGCGAAAGAAACGGAGACGGGACAGAATCAAACTTTTACGCAGTCAGATGTTGACAAGCGTGTTCAGGAGGCTCTGGAAACAGCTAAAAGCAAATGGAACAGCGAGCTTGGCGGAAAACTGGAGGAGGCAAAGAACGAGGGCGCGCGCCTTGCAAAATTGTCGGCAGAGGAACGCCAAAAGGAAGAAAACAGGGTTGAACGTGAAAAGTTTGAGCAGGAAAAAGCCGAATTTGCGCATAAAAGTCTTGTGGCCGAAACGGTGAAACAACTGGGTGAAAAGGGAATACCCGTTGAATTTGCCGAAATGGCGGCAGGAGCAAATGCGGAAGCGGCACAGGCAAACATCAAAACGCTTGAAACGGCATGGAATAAAGCGGTTGAAGAAGCCGTCACAAAGCGTTTAAGTTCAAAAGCTCCGAACATCGGCGCAGGTGAACCTACGGGCGCAGGGAACGGATTTTTTGAGACAATCAGACAGAATAAGAGAATTTAAGGAGGAAATCACAAATGTATTTAAAAGATGAACTATCGGGTTTTATACCCACGCCGCAGGCAACCGATATTATTAAATCGGTAACATTGGGTTCAAGTATTTTGAAAATGTCAAAGGTTGAGCCCATGACATCGGATAAGAAGAAATTTAACGTCATGACTGACGGAGTAGGTGCTTACTGGGTAGGTGAGGGTGAAAGAATTAAAACAAGCAAGGCTACGTGGATTCACCCCGTAATCACAGCGAAAAAGCTTGCTGTCATTATCCCCGTAACACGGGAAAAGCTTAACGACAGCACAATTAACGTATTTGCGGAATTAAAGGAGAGTATTGCCGAAGCGTTCTATACGGCAATAGACAGTGCGTGTCTGTTCGGTACAAACTCACCGTTTACCACGAATATCATGAAATCGATTGCAGACCATAATATGATTGTAACCGATAACAAAAACATTGATATTGCAGTGTCGGACGCTCTGGCAATGGTTGAGGAAAACGGACACGAGCCAAGCGGCTTTATAGGACGTGTGGGCGTAAAGAACCTTTTGAGAAAGCTAAGAGATAATAACGGCGCTCCGGCATACGTAAACGGTACAAACGGAGGTTCCGAACTGTACGGCCGCCCTGTGGAATTTGTACGCAACGGCGCATGGGATAATGAACGGGCGGACGTTATCACAGGTGAATGGAAGTACAGCATTGTCGGAATACGTGAGGGTATCTCATACGAGATTTTAAGAGAAGCAACCTTGCAGGGTACACTTGATACAGACGGTAAGCCGCTGTCGCTTGCGGAACAGGATATGGTGGCAATCAAGGCTACAATGAGACTGGGTTACCTTGTTGTTAAGGACGACGCATTTGCGGCATTCAAAAACAGCGTGCCGGCATTGGGAGCGTTGACCGTTACATCTGCGGCAGGCGCAACGGGCAAGACAAAAATAACCGTAGCGGAAAAGGTTCTGGGCGGTTACAAGCTTGTATACAAGACAGCCGCAAGTACAGCACCGTCGGTAACATATGACGCTGATTTATCGTCATGGACTGAATTTAACAGCGGAGACGAGATTACGGCAACAAACGGACACAAGATAACCGTTGCGGTCATTACAGCCGATAACAAAGCACGCAAGAGCGGTACGGCTGACGTTGTAAGCGGTACATAATTGTATGCTGTATAACGAAACGTCCCAAATTGTCGGTGACGTAAAACTGCTGCTCGGCATTACAGACAATAACGGGGACAGAATACTGGAGCTTTTGATTGAAGATACGATTACGGCGGTATTGGCATATTGCAGAATAGAGGTACTGCCGTATCAGCTATGCGGACTTATTGCGCAGATGGCAGTCAAAAGCTACAGAGCAAACGGATACGGAGCAGTGGAAACACCAACGGAGGTAAAGAGCATTTCCGAGGGTGACCGAAGTATATCATTTGAACAGAAAAACGGCGCAAACGGAATTTTAAGCGATTATAAATCACGATTAAAACCGTTTGTAAATCTGAAAGGTCGTGTTCCGAGTGAAATTAAACGATAAATTTGCGGATGTGTTTTACAAAACAGAATTTGACGTGCTGAAAATCACACGGGGGACAGGCTACGACCGTTCGGAAAAGACGGAAAAGCTATGTACGTTAAAAGGTGATTTACAGCCGTACGGCGGAGAGCTGGCACGTACGGAGCATGGGCTGTCAATAGAATGTAGTATGCGTCTGTTTTGTGCGGAAAACGAAAATATCAAGGCAGGAAACCACATAGAAGCAAACGGCTTACGTTACAGAATAGAGTATGCGGAAAACAGAAGTCTTGGCATGACCGCATTTCTGAAAGGAGTGCAAACAGATGATTGATATAAATGAGCAATTGGAGCGGGATTTGCAGGATATAGGCGTTGATGTTATGTATTACTATCCCGAGGCGCTGAAAACGCTGCCTGTTGTGACATATTACAATATATCCGAAAAGGAATATGCAAGCTATGACAATACGGAGGCTATAACCTATGGCGCTGTTCAGATTGATATATGGGTTCGCAATAACCCTGCACAGACGGGAAGAATTGCGGCAAAAATAAAAGAATGTTTATGTAACAAAGGCTGGGTACGTGAAACAGCTCTTGACGTGCCGAGCGGTGAGGACGGTGTATATCACCGTACAATGAGATTTTCAAAGATATTTTAGGAGGAATGAGAAATGGCAGAAACAACAAGAAAACCGTTACCCACAATAGGTGTGGATAAGTATTATTATTTTCCGATAACAGCGGACACAGCTACGGAAACCACATATGGAGACGCAAAGCCTTTACCGGGTTTGGTGGAAATAGCCCCGACCGATACGGGCGGTTCCGATACGTTCGACGCAGATAACGGAGCTTACTCAACAACAAACTACATTGAGAAAATGGGACATGAAATCACCAATGCCGATATACCGCCAAAGGTAGAGGCGGAATGGAGAGGACTTACCTTGAAGAACAACGGCGTTGAGGTAGGCGGTGATACAAAGACCGTTTATTTCGGTGTTGCATGGAGAGTTCTGAAACAGGACGGGACATACAGATATGTAAGATACTACAAGGGTTCGTATTCGCTTGCGTCAAATGTTGGCGGCAAAACGAAACCTTCATCGGGAGCACCCGAAAGCCAGACGGCAAAGGCTACATATACAGCCGTAAAGAGAGACAGCGACGGATTATATTATTATGTTGTTGACGAGGCTGATTTACCGACAGGCGTAACGAAATCAACGCTTGAGGAAAAATGGTTCAGTGATATGTCGTGGTACCCGACAGCGTCATAATGAGAAAGGGAGGAAACAGCTATGCAGAAAGTATTGACATTTGAATTGAATAAAAAGAAATATGTCTCAAAGCCTTTTGATTTTGAGGCGTTCAGACTGACAAACGAAAAGCACCTGAAAGGCGAGGTGGTCGGAGTTGCGTCGGTAACGATTGATTCGGTGCATTATATGTTTGAGGGAACGGAAGCAACGGACGATGTACTTATGGCACTGCCCGTACCTAAGCTTGTTGAAATGTGCGGCAAGGTATGGATATGGTATAATGAGGTGCTGAAAGTAAAAAACGCTTAAATCCGTTAAGAGAAAACAGCGGTCAAGAGCATAGTGACATGGGTCTTGAGGTCGTATATTCGATGATGTTCAAGACCCATGGCTTGCTCCCGAGCGAGGTGGCAAAGCAAGACCCGATACTGCTGTTTATGACGCTTGACGGATTGGAGGAAAAAACACAGGGAACAAGAGAAATACCCGATGATTTAAAATTCTTTTATGGGTTGTAGGTGAAAATTCGATAAAATTTGTAAAAATATATTGGCAGTGTGCAAAATATGTGATATAATACGAAATGGAAAGCAAGGAACGGTATGGCGGTTGTTCCTACACTCTCATACGGGGGTGGTAGACTATGAACGAATATACATTCTATTTGATAATTATATTGTTTATTGTTATAGTGATAAAAAAATAACCGCCTAAGCTGACCCAAAGGCGGTTGGGTAGAATGTAATTCTACAAAAAACCATTGCGGAACAGCCATTCACCGTTCCTTGTAAGTGCATTTTAACACAAAAAATAAATATTGTCAACAGTTAAGCATGAAAAATCATGCTTTTTTATTGAATAAGTATTGACATACGTACTAATACGTGTTATAATATTTAAAGAAAGCGAGGGAACAATATGAAATACAGCGAACTGAAAAAAATATTAAAAAAGAACGGTTGTATTTTTCGCCATGAGGGCAAACGCCACGAAATATGGTACAGCTTTAAAACCGATTCGGAATTTCCCGTAGGACGGCATAATACACAAGACGTTGCTCCCGGAACTTTGAAGGCAATACTAAAGCAAGCCAGAATTGAATCATTTTAATGTTTGAAATGGAGGTATTATAACTATGGCAAAGTATGTTTATCCTGCGATATTCAAAAAAGAAAATAATGTGTATTCCATAACATTTCCCGATTTGCCCGACTGCTTCACCCAAGGTGAAGATTTGCAGGACGGTTTGGAAAATGCACAGGACGCTTTATGCTTAATGTTGTATCACAAGGAAAAGGATAATAAAGTAATCGCAAAAGCAACTGACATAAAAGAGATTAAGGCTGATAAAGATTCTTTTGTAACGCTTATAAGCTGTGATACATGGGAATATGAAAAGTATTACAAAAGTAAATCGGTGAAAAAGACTTTAACTATTCCGGAATGGTTAAATGACATGGCAATAGATGAGAATGTGAATTTCTCAAATGTGTTGCAGAACGCACTAATGGAAGAGTTAAATATAAGGCAGTAAAATTTAAGATATAAAGCACGTTTCGGCGTGCTTTTTTATTACCGAAAAACAGAAAGGAGAGTGAAGAAATGTCGGACGTAATAAGTGAATTGCTTGTCAGAATAAATGCAGAGGATAACGCCAGTGCGGTATTGGGAAAGGTTTCGAGCAATGTAAACAATATGAGCGGAACGGTAAGCAATGCCGCAAATGTGGTAAATAATGTTGGCAATACCGTATCGAGAAATAAAAATAAATTTGAATCGGCGGGCAAATCAATAAAGGATTTCGGCGAGGGCGTCGATAGAGTAACAAAACCGCTGCAGATTGCGGCTGTCGGTGCGGTCGGTGCGGGTGTTGCGGTAACAAAAGCGGCAATGGGATATGAAACCGCATTTACGGGCGTAAAAAAGACGGTTGAGGGTACACCCGAACAGTTGGAAAGGGTTAATACGGAAATACAAGAAATGTCAAAGCGTATTCCCGTACAGGCTACAGAACTGGCAAATCTTGCGGCTACAGCAGGTCAGCTCGGTGTTGACGCCGACCATATTGCAAAATTTACCGAAATAACGGCGGCAATGGGTGTTGCCACAAACCTTGCAGGTGAAGAAGGAGCGGCAACGCTTGCACAGTTCATAAATGTATCGGGTGAGAGCCTTGATAACGCTGACCGTGTGGGTTCTGCGATTGTTGCACTTGGAAACAATACGGCGACAACGGAAGCGGATATTGCACATATGGCACTGCGTATGGGTAAATTCGGAAATACCGTACATATGACATCTGATGAAGTACTCGGATATTCGGCGGCTTTGGCTTCGTCGGGTATTGAAGCACAGCTCGGCGGTTCTGCCATGGGTCGTACATGGCTTGATATTCAAGGCGCAGTATCGGGCAATACAGAAACTTTGCAAAAATATGCAAAATATGCAGGAACAACAGCGGAGGGATTTAAACAGCAATGGAGTACAGACCCGTCGGGAGCGTTTAACGGTTTAATAAAAGGGTTATCTGCAACCGAAGACCTTACGGCGGCAATGATGGACTTGGGCATTAACAATACGCAAGACCAACAGGCGGTAATGGCTTTGGCGAATAATTATGGTTTGCTTGAAAAGTGCATGAATCTGTCAAGCAGTGCATACAAGGAAAATACGGCGCTTTCAAAGGAAGCAAATACAGCATATGCTACAACGGCAAATCAGATACAGCTTGCAAAAAATGCCGTAAACGGTGCGGCTCGTTCATGGGGTAATGTGTTATTGCCCGAGGTTGCCAAAGGCGCAGGAGCTATAGGCAATCTTGCGGATAAAATCGCAAACGCCGACGAGGGAACAAAGAAAGCTGTCATATCGGGCGCAAAAGCGGTTGTCATAACAGGTGCGGCGGTAAAGGGTACAACAAGCCTTATAAAAGGCATAGGCGGCACTGTGGAGGGCATAGCAAGCATTAAAAAAGGTATTGATAAGGTTAAAACCGTAGCAGGCGCAGGCGGTGTGTTTTCTACGATTATTTCGGGTGCGGGTCCTGCTGTTCTTGCATTGGGCGCAGTTGCG
Source organism: uncultured Clostridia bacterium (assembly GCA_934454215.1). GTDB lineage: Bacteria > Bacillota > Clostridia > UBA1381 > UBA1381 > Ornithomonoglobus_A. The sequence goes on along the minus strand of CAKSGG010000067.1, from coordinate 3,807 downwards.
GCAGGAATAGGACTGACAACTGTCGCAGTGGAAAAATATAAGAATAGGCAGGTTGAAGCTTCAAGGTCGCTTGCTTCATCATCAAGCGAAGTATTGACATTGGCACAGAACTACAAAGAATTAAACGACTTGCAATGGGAATACAAGGATTTAACAGGAAAGATACAAGGTGGAAAACTTGATGGAACAGACCTTGAATATGCAAAACAGAGGGTTGAAGAAATAAAGAAAACCTTATCGGAAAAATTCAAGATTAATGTTGACAGCGGTGACATAGACGAGGCAATTGAAAAAGCTAAATCCCTTACACAGAGTGAATTAATTCCGCAGCGTTCCGAATTGATTTCTCAAATAACATCACAAACGGATATGCTGCCCGAAATAAAACAGCGAATAAAAGAAAACAGTGCCGAACTTGATGTCTATTCCGATAAAATGCAAAAGATTGATAATGCAAAAACAGCGGTTCAAAACTTATATAACAGTTGGTCGGAATTATCGGATGAGCAAAAAAACAGCACAGAAGTGCAGAGTGAATATAGTAAGGCTTTAAACGATATAGGACATCAATTTGAAGAATTAAAAGACTTTGATTTTAGCGGCGATTTTTTAGGATTTGACGGCATAAATAACCAATTCACTAAAATGTATGATGACCTTGACAAAAAAGCTGCAAAATTAAGAGACACCTTGAGCAAGGACAATGAAACTATTGCAAATATCGAAAAGGCAGGTCGTGACCTTACCCAAATAGGACTGGCTGAAATGTCATACGGAAAAACCGATACAGGCATACAGGACATTATTACGGGTTTAAAAGCTTCGGGCGAGGCTGCACATGATTACGCAGTGCAAGCCGCACAAATCCAAACGGGACAAAAGGATTTAAACAAACTGTTCAGCGAGGGCGGACAGAGCCTTTCGAATTTTGTAAGTACATATATATCCGATATGCAAAAATTCGGAGCGTCAACACAAGATACAGTTACGGGTGCGGCACTGCTGAAAAATGGATTTACAGACGTTTCACAGGCTTGTGCAAAAGGTGGTGACGCAGTAAAAAATGTACTGGCAGACATGCAGTCATTAGGACAACAGCAAGGATTGTTTGAGGGGCTTGACAGCGGCGGTATTGCCGATAAAATGACCGAAATTGCTCACAGTATGGGGTTGATACCAAAAGAGAAAAAAATTACGATAAATGCCGACGGTGATATTAGTTTAATTGACAATGCGGAAGAAAAAGTAAAATCTTTGCAAAATGTCGGGTCGGTATCTTTTCAAGTAAATGCTGACGGAAATGTTGATGTCCTTGATGAAGCGGGAAACAAGGTTGATGAATTAAAACAAGGTTCTACGATTCAAATAACTGTAGACGCCAATGCTAATGATGAAGAATTGGAAACTGTACAGAATAAAGTAGAAGCCTTGAAAGAGCAAGGGATAAATGTAGATATTAAATATACAAACGAAAATGAACCGCCGGAGCTTAAAGAAAAAACAACAAAAGACGTTGCAATTAATTACACAACGGGAAATATCGAAGAACCGCCTGAAATAGTCGCAAAAGGAAAGGTCGATTATGCGACGGGAAACATCGAAAAGCCCGATAATGTAACGGCAGACGGCAAAATAAATTATACGGCAGGAGAAACCCCTAAAAAAGTACCTGACACGAACGGCAAAGCGAATTATACAATTGGAAACTATCCTAAAAAAGCTTCGGCTATATCGGGTAAGGCGAACTATACAATGGGAAATCATCCTACCACAGCACCCACAATACACGGAACGGCAATCTATACTATGAAAGTCCAAAAGGCTGCCAAAGGCACACAAAATTTCGGCGGAGGTCTTGCAATGGTAAACGACCAGACGGGCATATCCGACCCGAGAGAGCTTATCATAGACCGAGGACGTGCATTTATACCGCAGGGACGTAATGTTATACTCCCGTTATCACGGGGAGCAAAGGTATATACAGCCGCCCAGACAAAGCGCATTATGGCAAATATGGGAATACCGCATTATGCCGAAGGTAAGGACAATTCCGACGCATTTAAAACCGCAAAGGACGACTGGACGCATTACACACGTACTCATGCGGTATCGGTTACGGAAGAATTAAAAAAATGGGTTGCGCTCTCAAAGGAATTTACATCAACTCAAAAAGACGTTGAGGATATTCAGGAGGAGATATGGGCGGCAACCCGTAAGGTTCGTGACGAGCAGAACGAATTATCCGAAGAATATCTTGCGACACGTGCCGTCTTTAATGACTGGGACGAATACTCCGACAGTATGGTTGCGGGATTCCAACGTGTGAGCGACCGTGAAAAACAGTATGTAAAAGACAGTGTTATCACTGAAAAAGAAGCGAATACATACTTAAAAAAGCTCGGCAAGGATATGTTTGACGACAGGGTCGAAAACTCCAAAGCGTGGCTTGAACGACAGGTCAAATACAATAATATGTCAGTGGAAAGCTATATTGAAAGCGTTGAAAAAATGAAAGCGGCGGCATATGAGGCATACGGCGCCGGAATGATAACAAGTCCGCAGCTTAATGTAAGTCTGCAAGAGTATGACGATATGATTGCCGATAAAACCAAAGAAGCCAACGCTGATGAGTATGCGGCATGGAAAAAAGAGTATGAGGAATGGATAACCAACAACGAGACATTCGGGTGGCAAAACGGCGATAGTTTGGTACAAACTTGGGAACGGGTCATTGCAGGTATTCAGGAACGCTTTAATCAAGGTAAAATAGACTGGGATACATACATCAATGATTTCAAAGCCGCACAGCGTGAGTTGTACAATGCTCAATGGGACGCATACGATGAAATGCTTGAAGCGCAGAGAGCCTATATAGATGAGGTTGACGATGGATATAACAAACTCATCGACAAAAAGGAAGAAGCCTTTGATATGAGGGTTCTGACCCGTAACATCAGCGAAGCGAGCGAAAAGGCAAAAATATACGCAGGAGCCGTTACACAACGGGGTAAGGACGTTTACAAGGAAACGACCGAAAATCTTGAAGATTTACTGCACCAAAAAACAGTAAAGGAACTTCAGGCAAAACAGACTGAGGTTGTTGAAAAAATGCGTGCCGATTTGGATACGGCGGAAAAATACAAAAAGCAGGTTTTAAACTCTTTAAGCAATGCGCAGATAGACATTGCCGGAATAGCAAGAAGCATACAAGGTAACACGGCGAATATGCAGGGATTATTTAATGATTTATTGAAAGGCATTGAAAATCTTCAAAATGACAGAGCGATTACCTACGGAACAACATATAATATGTATGGCGTGAGTGACGGCATGATGGCATGGTTTATGCCAAAGATGAAACAATCTTTAATGGGAGGCTGATTTGATGAAAAACGGATTTGTATTTAAAGGACGAAGTTCAAACGAGTTCGGTGTTGACATTCAGACGAAAAACAGAACAATGCTACCGAGCGTGAAGAATCAGACCTACAGCGTTCCAAACATGGACGGCGAGTACGATATGACCGAAGCCAACGAATACGGGAGAGCATTTTACGAGGACAGAGTGTTTGAAGTAACGATGCACATATACGGAGATAATCTTGCGGAACTGGAGCGTAAGGCGGCACGAATTGCGTCGTGGCTTACGGGCAAGGGACTGTTTAAATTTGACGATATGTCAAGCTCATACAATGCACGTGTAATTTCAAATGTGGCATTTACTCCCGAGCGTTACGGAAAAAAAGCCGATGTATCGGTGATATTTCAGTCCGAAGCAATCGGCAGGGCAGACTTTAATGTTGCTGA
>CAKSGG010000066.1 GCA_934454215.1 uncultured Clostridia bacterium | reverse complement strand
GCTGTAACCGACGATATGGAGGAGTATCGGCAAAATGATTCGCTCGAATCGCTTGTATATACTATCCGTGATGACGGTTCGGCGATGATTACAAGTTATGCGGCGAAATTCTGGTACGACTCCGATCCGAATTTTACGATTGAACTTAATATTCCGTCCGAGATAAACGGTCACACGGTTACAGCTATAGGTGACGGAGCACTTCGTGAAAGCGCAACAAAAATTTCCGGCATCACACTACCGCCTACGATAAAGGAAATCGGAAACAGAGCCATTGACTGCCGGTACTTAAAATATCTTAACTTAAATGACGGACTCGAAGTAATAAAGGATTATGCCATCAACTGTGGCGACAACCTCGAAACTCTTGTCATCCCTGACAGCGTAAAATATATAGGAGATGAAGCAATCAGCGGTGAGGCGCTTAAAAATATTACAATGCCGAAAAACCTCGAATATATGGGCAAGAGAATATTTTTCGGCACGGAATATGATAAAGACGCAAATAACCGTTCAGACGGCATACAGTATCACGGGCAATATTTAATAGCCGGAATAAGAATAGGCTACGCGACAATAGAAAATTCCGATCCGTCTGCGCCAACGCTAAACAAGCAAATTCACGAATGGGAAGCAACGGGCGATATTGAAATACGAGAAGGCACAACTCTGATGGGCGCAGAAGCCTTCGGTATGTCGAACATCACATCCGTAAAGCTTCCGTCAAGCTTAAAATCAATTTCACATCTCGGCTTCTATTGGTGTGAAAATCTTAACAACGTTGTAATTCCGGGAAATATCAAGGAGATTGGCGACAATGCATTTTCGTGGTGCGAAAGCCTTTCAAATCTCACAATCGAAGAGGGCGTTGAGCGCATAGGTCAGGCGGCATTTTTCCGCTGTAACAACTTAAATGAGGTCACAATACCAAGAAGCGTAACTCAGATTGATATGCACGCTTTCGGCTGGGACTATGTAGACGACTATGATGTGAGAAACGAAAATCTTGTAATCAAATGCTACAGCGGCACAGCTGCCGAGCAGTATGCAAAAGACAACGGATTTAAATGCATTTTGCTTGATACCGGCGAAACAATAGAAAAGGGCGAACCTACCGCTGCTGCCGACGACAGATATGTATGCGAGGAAAAAGGCAATAATTGTGCAGTTAAAAGATTTAAGGACTTAAAGAGTGCGGACGGCGATCCCGACCACAGCGGAATTGAGTTCTGCCTTGATAACGGCATTATGGCAGGCACGGGTACGGACACTTTCAATCCCGATGACAGTATCACAAGAGCGCAGTTTGCAACTATGTTTTACTGTTTTGCAGGCTCACCGGAAACAAGCGAAAATTCAAATTTTTCCGATTTAACGCAGAATTGGTACAAAAAACCTGTTGCATGGGCGGCATCAAACGGCGTATTGAACGGTACCGGAGATACGACTTTCTCGCCCGATGACGTTATAACAAGAGAGCAAATTGCGACTATATTCTATCGGTACGCACAGTCAAAGGGACTTGACGTATCGCTTGACAATTCGGATATTTCATCTGCTCTTGAGGGCTACAACGACTATTCGGATATATCGGATTATGCAAAAATCCCTATCACATGGTGCTTTGATGAGAATGTTATGTTTATCCATTCCGTAAACGGATATGAATATGCAATATATCCGAAAATTGCACCGTCAAGAGCCGCTGTTGCAACAATGTTTTGGAAATTTTCTTATGAGCTGAACAATAACTAAAAAATAAAGGGCGGTGCAGTTCGATTGAAAAAAAGATTTTTAGAGTTTGTGATTTTAATGGCGGTTTTGTGTACAGCTTTTCCGGCTTTTGCGCAGACCGCAGGCGGAAAATGCGGTGAAAACGTAAATTGGTCATATGATTTTGATACCGGTCATCTCAGCATAAGCGGCATAGGCGCTATTAGATCGTACACAGAAAACTCCTTAGCTCCATGGGATCGTTTTAGCAATACCCTTGTGAGCGTAAGTATAGAAAGCGGCGTAACAGGTATCGGTGATTATGCGTTTTACTGGTGCAACAATATAACAAGAGTATCACTCCCGAACAGCATAAAAAACATTGGAAATAATGCATTTTATCATTGCAATGCTTTAACAGACATAACAATACCGAACAGCGTGACAAGTATCGGTGAAGACGCATTTTCATTTTGTGATAGCATAACAAACATAACAATTCCGAACAGCGTGACAAGCATTGGTGATGGAGCATTTTCCTATTGCGACGCTCTGACAAGCGTTATAATTCAAAGCGGTGTAAAAAGCATTGGCAAAGAATCATTTTACCGTTGCAGCAATTTAGCAGACATAACACTTCCCGACAGCGTGACAAGCATTGGAGTTAATGCTTTTTATAACACGCCTTACTATAACGATGACTCGGAATGGGAAGTACTGTATATAGGAAATCATCTTATCAAAGCAGACGACTGGGCATTGAACAAAGGTAAAATAAGTGATTATACTATAACACCCGGTACAAAAACAATTGCCGATTCTGCATTTTACTATTGCAATAGATTAACAAGCATAACAGTTCCCGACAGCGTAGTAAGTATCGGCAATCGTGCGTTTGAAGACTGCAACAGCTTGACAAGCATAACAATTCCGAAAAGTGTTGCAAATATCGGTGAATTTGCGTTTTATACCTGTTTTGATTTGGAAAGTATAAATGTTGCTGCGGACAATGCTGCTTACTGCTCCGAAAACGGTATTTTATACAATAAAGAAAAAACAGATATTATACGTTTCCCGAAAGAAAAACAGTATACATCATTTATAATCCCAAGCAGCGTAACAAGTATTGCCGACGGAGCGTTCGAATATTGTGACAAGCTGACAAACATAACAATTCCGGATAGTGTGACAAGTATTGGTGATTATGCATTTTCAAAATGCTCGAGCTTAAAAAGCATTATAATTCCGGACGGTGTGCCAAGCATTGGTAATTATGCATTTTACAACTGTTCGAGCTTAAAGAGCATTACGATCCCGAACAGCGTAACAAGCATTGGTGAGTACGCGTTTGACAAGTGCGACAAATTAAATGATGTTAAATATATCGGAAGTGAAGCTGATTGGTCAAAAATAAAAAAAGGGAACAAATATTCAATAGCCGATAATATTATTAATTACTGCAGCAGAGATATAAATGTAACACTCACCAATGATGGCAAAATTATTGTCAGCCCTATCAATATAGACAGCGGCACAGTTATACTTGCTCTTTACGGTGGTGAGAAAGGCTATACGCTTATTGAAATGCAATCGGATACATATAACGGTACGGGAATCAAGTTCACACCAAACAAAAACTATACACGTGCAAAGGTTATGGTTTGGAAAAATCTTGGCAGTATGGCACCTGCATGTGATTTTAAAATTATAGAATAAAGCCAAACAGCATTGCGCAAAAAAACATAGAATTACCACCGAATTTGCTGCCGACAATATCGGTCAAATGTTGATGATTTAAAGCAAAAATTTTTATAATGGAGCAAAAGAACATGACCTCCCGCGCACCGCGCCGGAGGTCATTTAAATATTTTCAGCTGTTTTCCATAGAAATCATACTGCACAGCGCAGCCAAAACAACTCCCGTGCCGTGATCGTCATTTTTAACCGCGTAAAGCTCGGCATAGTATTTTTCATCATAGCTACAGCCCGAACCCTTGCAAACGCCGTAAATATTACCGTCGGCGCTGATTGCCCTGCGGCAAAGTCCGTCCCAAGCTTTTTCGATTGTTTCCCTGTATTCCTCGCCGAGAATACCGGCTCTGACGCCGCGCGACATGGCAAGAATAAACATAGCCGTACACGATGTTTCTTCATACGTTTCGGGATTTGTCAAAACCTGATGCCACATTCCGCTTTTATCCTGAAGCGCTTTTATTCCGCCCGCAAATTCGCAAAAAAAGCTCTTTTATTTCATTTCTGCCGCCGTAATCTTTCGGCAGCTGACAGAGAAGCTCCGACAAAGTAAACAATATCCAGCCGTTTCCCCTGCCCCAAGCAATTTTATTCGCCTGTCTGTCTTTTGTAAAATAAATATGTGAAAATATACGCTTATCAGGCATATACAGCCTTTTTTTAAATCCTCTTATCTGTACAAGACAATCATCATAATATTTTTTGTCGCCCGTGATATTACCCATTCTCACCAAAAACGGACAGCTCATAAATGTATCATCCGCCCACATGGTTTCGCCGCGATTAAATGTACCGTCCTCAAATCTCGGTATATTTGCATCTATCGCCTGCGAAAGACAGCTGAGCATATCCCTTATCTCTTTTGAGCCATCTATCCTATACAGTTCGGCAAAGTTCATTCCCATTGTTCCGAGTGAATCGAGATCCTTCAGTTCCATTGCCCGATCCAAAAACGACGGTGCGCCGAAAAGACTCGTTTCATATTTCATCAAAGGATAAAAATCCGCCATAGTATTCATTGCGTCCCTGAAATAGTCAAGATACTTTTCGCCTATTATTTCCGACGCTTTCAGCAAGCCGTAATTTCCGACCATAATAGCATAAAACCACTGCCCGTAAAAATACGTATCAAGATACAGTCTTAAATATGAGCCGTCGGAAAACCTCCAAAACGTTTGTTTTTTACCGACTCGGTACGGCTTTTTAAACTGGATTTCGGGTAATGCGTCATCTTCAAGCTCCAGGAGCAAAACGTCACCGTTATGATTTCTGCCACCGGTTAAAAACGGAATTTCGTATTGCGCATTTCCGCAAAGCTCAAACTGTGCGCCTGCGCTTAGCACCGCCGCAATGCAGTCATTTTCTTCGGCACTTATTTTTGTGTTCTCGCGCCGCTGCCCGTTTACATATAGTTTAACATCGGAATTTGATTTTACTTCAATCTCTCCCGATTTTTTTATATACGTAAGCGCAAGCACCGATTTGTCAAAAGATATTTTTGAAGTATCAATTTTTTCATCCGTCAGGCTCTTCGGGAAAACATATTCCCTTACGCCTTTTTCAAAATCCGTTTCACCGTCAAGCTTAGCGCCCTTATACAGCTTTGAAACGGCAACACCCTGCTCACCGGCAAATTCGCCGTCCGTGAACATCTCGCGGATATAATACAAATAATCCTTTGCCCACATTTTCGGATAATGAACGGTTGACGGAACAAATTTAAATCCAAATTCGTTTTCCATAGCCTCGCATTTTATTATAACCTCGTTTACTCCGCCGAAAACGTGCAGACGCACAGCCCTTTCTTCACCGCTTTTGCAGCAAAGAACTGCAGCGCCGTTATAAAAAACCTTTAAATTTCCCGTCACCGTAAGCAAAATATCGTCCTCATACGGAGTAAAAAGCCCGAACACCGCATATGCCACATCGCCGGCTTCGGCGCTTTTAAAAAGCTTTTTTAAATTTACCTACGTATAGCCGAGAATAGAATACGAAAACGCTTCATTATATACAAACGGCATATACTTAATTTTGCCGTGAGGCCTTGTTTTAAGCATATTATCCGCAATAATTTTCATTATCTCTTTCTTATCCGACACTACCTCCGAAACGGAGCTATCCGGTCTTTCAATTTCCATTCAGTACACACCTTTTTATCAATACTTATAAATTACAAGAGTTCTGCCCTCATAATATCTGTTCCGCATAAACATATAGGAATAATCGCTTCCGTATGTATACCAATCCTTAACAGCACCTATAGTGCTCTTTGACACGGCAGGCTTTTTGCCCGACATATCAACCTCAACCACTCTGTACGCATTTGTTTTGGTTGTCACCTTTGTTCCGTTCGGATCATCGGGAGCTGACAAATCATTTACCTCAACGGTGATATATCCGTCCTGTATTCTGTACGCCTTTACCATGCCCGTCTGAAATTCTTCCCATGTATTATGCAGGTTGCCGCTGCCGAGATACGTTTTGCTGCTCGCGTCATAATAAAGCACAATATTTTTTACCTTGCCCTCATTATCAATTCCGTAGCGAATTACATCTCCTGCCGCAACCTTTATTCCGCCGACGGTAAGCTCCTTTTCATCAGTAACAAATTTTGAAATATTACTTCCGTTTTGTATTCCCTTTAGCATGGTTCCGACATTTCCGTCCTCGTCCGCAGCCTGAACAAGCTCCGTTATAACGGTTACATAATCCTGATTATCGGACGAAACGGACTGCGCGTCGGTTGTAACGACAGCCTCTGCAATCCGGCTGTAAATGCTTGAATTATACGCCGTTACATAAGCCTCGCGATCGCTGCGCCAAATATCCGTTGTTGCCACGCCGTATTCGGAAGAGTCACCCTTATCCGCCTTACCTGCCGCGCCTGCCGGAACGGAGAAAATAACCGCGTCAGAGGCTAAAACAAATTCCGCATTAAACGATCTCAGCCCCGAACGCCATCTGCGCGCCACATCGGATGTTCCGAGAACGCGTACAGCCTCGCTTTGATTTTCCTTTTCGGTATTCATATAGACTGTATCAATTTTGTTTATATCTCCGTCATCATTTACAGACAGCCTTAGAGCCTGACTCAAAACAATATTATTCTGCATAAAACAGCTCTTTACCGCCGATTTTTCACTGCGCTTATATGAAACTCCGTCAATTGTAACTCTATCGGCGCATTTCACGCTTGCAACATTGCCGGCTCTTGTTACAAGCTTAAAGCTCATCTGATCGTCGTCATCATCGTCATAGATGTTTATAAGGTATATCCAGTCCATTTCTCCGCTGAGTCCCAAGCCGAACTCTCTGTCGCTAAGCCCCTTAACAACTCCGTTTGAAACCGCTGCATTTATAAACGGTGCATACCATTTGTCATACTCAACATCGGCAAAATTTGACTCGCCCTCCGCTGACAGCTCAAAAGCAAGCACAACAAGCTTTACAAATTCCTCACGGGTCATGTTATCGTTCGGAGCAAATATTCCGTCTGCTCTTCCCGATATTACTCCCTTTTCGGCAAGGCTTAATATTGCCTCTTCTGCCCATGAAACAGATTTTATATCGGAAAATCTATCCGCTTTCGGCAAATCGGTATTATCCGACCCGGAGGTTGTCGGGTTATAAAAACCCTTGCCGCCGCCTCCACCGCCGCCTGTTGATTTTGTTCCGCCTCCGGAGCCTGACAAATCCGACGATTTTGACACAGCCGCAAGCTTTTTATCATAATCATCCGTATCGGAAAACGGTTTTTTTGAATACAGCTTATTGTAAACATCATTTACGTTTGTGGACGGTCTCGAAATTCCGATAACGCTATAGGTATCCTCCGATATCTTTTTAAGCTCCATCCATGATGATGAGTTATTCATAGACCTTATTGAAACAGCCTTCATATGCGCCAAAGCATATTCCTCAAGCGTTTTGTATGCGCTCTTTTCCATCTGCGCCGCAGCCTTCTTGTCCGCTTCAGAGAAAGCATCATAAATCTTTTTAACCGCAGAATTTATTTCTGTCTGCGAATAAAGATAATCGCTGTCAATTTTGGCTATAAGCTCCGCGTCTGCGTATTCTGCCGCAGCAAGCATCATTTCCGTTTTGTATATTTTCTTTATGTTTTCAACATCAAAATTATCCTTTATTTTGGCGGCAATATTGTTATATGCCTTTACGGTATTGAGCTTTTCCAACTCAGGCGCAATCTCAAAGCCGTCATCGAGCTGAAATATGCCGGTATATTTAGCAAAAACCGCCTTGACGGCCGCACCTGCATTTTCGGAAGCCACAGCAGCTGCCAATTCCTTTTTAGCTTCTTCAAGCTCATTGTCATTTATGTACGACAATTTTCCCGTTTTCTCCCACAATCCCGATTTTGACTTGATTATATACGGATAATAGCCGCTTGTCATATCAATATCAAACGTAAAAGTTATATTTTTATTTTCGTCGGATTTTGCCTCATCGGCATAAATAAGATCCTCCGCATTATCAGAGCCTGCTTTGCTGCCGATATCATAAATTCTGAGAGTATACGTCTGCCCGGCATTTTCCGCCGATGCTTCCTTTATCTCCACCGTTTTGGCAAACACATCAGCGCCGCCGCAAAGCATTGCAGAGGTGATAAGCGATATTATAATTGTTTTATTCATAATTTCTACTCCTGATTTAATATCTGTATATCTATAAGAGGTTTCATATTTTGATCCCATACGCCTGCTCTGTATTCGCATCCGGGATTAAATTTTAAAGGTATCTGTATTGATGAGCTTCCCGTTATAAGTACGCTGCTTTCTCCTGAATACAACCCGACAAGCTTTCCGCCGTCATACTCTGCGGCAAAGGCAAAGCATGGCTGCCTGTCGAACGGATTTGTGTATTTAAACTCTACACATCCATCCGTCTGCAAATCGGGAACACGACCGAGTATATTTTGTGCGCTGTCTTTAAAACCTGTACATTCAAAGCTGTATTCCTCAGGCGCAATATCCGCACTGTCATATGATACTATTTCAATAAAATCTATACTGAAATCATCCGGCTTTGCAGACAAATTCTCGGAAAAGCCGTATGGGTCAATTCTGATTTGATTGAGCGTTCCGTACCACTGCGGATTAAGACTCATGTCAACATATATACTCTGCTGTCGGCTTTTCTGTCGACAAACCAAAGCCCGTTATTTGCACCGTACCAAATATCAGATGCTGAAGCCTCCGCCGCTGCCGTACCCTCAAGCAAATCCCATGCAATTCTTGTAAAGCTTTCGTCCTCGTTGCAGCGCGGCATTGAAAAGTCATCGTCAAGAACATAGTACGCCTCTTCCGGCTCTTCTCTTTGCTCGCTTTCAACCGATATAATACCCTCTGCACTTTCGCCCATAGATGTTTTCAAAATATATCTGTACTGCGAAGCCTTATTGTCAAACGCCACATCAAAGGAAACCGTTCCGTCCGCACCGACCTTTTTTTCATCAATATAATAAACATCTTCAAAATCCGCACTTTCGCCGAACACTCTGATTGAGCAAGAACAGCCGATAGAATTTTCAAACACGGCGCTTATTGTTTTAATCACACAATAATCCGCCGCAAGAGAAGAAATTTTGAAAACCGGTATAAATGTAATTACTAAAAGCAATGCCAGAAAGCCAGATTTTTTCATTACCTATTCCTCCATGTTATACTGTCGGCAAGCGACACGGCGCTTCCTATACTATCCCAGATAAATGTTTTAATCTTCATGCCTGCGGCTGCGCCTGCAACATTAAGAAGCACATTAACCTCCTCGCCAATTGTACCGGATAAAACATTAGAAGTCTTGCTCTGCACGTTTACAAGTCTGTCATTTGCATCGTAAAGAGCGATTATTGCCGTTACAGGCATATCGTCTTCCTCTGTATTTGAAGCTGTTACGGTATAGGAATATGTTCCGTTTTTAACATCGGTCTTTGAAGCGTCCTCAAAATTTGTTCCGTCCGACGAATAAGCAAAGCTTATGCCGTCAATCGTTTTGGCACCCGGAATAACCGTGTAGTAAAACAGCATATCGCTGCCGCTTTTTGAAACGACAATTATATTTCCTGCCGAAAGCGTTCCGTCCTCAACAACCTCACCGAAGCTGTCGTCCTTATACACCGTCATATCAAATGCACGCGCATCAATATCATCAACTGTAGCACCTGCATATACAAGAACTGTATTTTTATCATTATCAATTATTCCGTAATTATCATCAATCAAAAGCTTCGGCACTTCAACATCAAGCGACGGCATTGACTTATATGTTTTAATTTTAACATCATCATAATAAACTGTCATGGGCGACTCGGCGCTCTTTGCCGAAGCGATAAATCTTATCTGATATTTACCCTCTGCACTGAGTGTTATTAAAGCATCACCGTTTTCCGTTACCTTCTTGCCGTTTACGTAAATATCGGCTTTCGCTTTGCAGTTATCACCTGCTCCGGTTTTTGAAGTTTCAAGATTTCTTAAAACATATTTAATGCTGTTCCAGCGTCCTATGTTCAGCATGCTTGAGCTGATTTCAGCACCTATTACATTACTGTATCTTGCTCCTATTCTTCCTTTGTCATAATTTTCGTCCGGCAAAATATTATATTCAACCGTTATATACTCTGCCGATGACGGAACTGCCTGATATTCAATATAAATATCTGTCTGACTTTTTGTTGTTTTATCGGCGCGCATTGAATAATCGGAAGCTCCTTTTCCGGCAATGCCGCTTTCGTATGATGTTGTGCCGTGTACTGCTGCTATCGGGCTTATAGCGCCTGAAGACTGATTATCAAAATTTTCGCTTACATCTATCGGTGTAAATGACGGATCCTCATCAACACTTGTCACCTCATAATATTTAACGGCGTGATTTAAATCTTCAGTAACAATTACATTTCCGACGCTTAAAGAAGAGTCCTCCGGAAGCTGCTCGTTAAATGAGCTGTCTGCAAATGCTCTGACAGCCGCGCCGTCTGCACTGAAATCAGAAACCTTTGCCGCATCATAGGCTGCTATTTTTCCGTTTGTAAGCTGCGCCGGCTCTGTTACAACTGCGGTTGATGCGGAAAGACTTGCTCTTAAATCCTTTTCAAACGCTGCTTCGGATGAGGTTTGAATTTTGAAATCGTCAAGCATAACCTCAACAGGTGAGGCTGTTCCTGTCGGAATTATACCGAGTCTGAAAGGAAATGTATCGTCTGATGCAGCATTCTTTTCAGCACCCGAATTTCCTCTGTCAACATCAGATATAAGAACACCGTTTATATAAAGCTTTGTTCCGAACACCATATTCATTGTTGTGCTGTCATAGCCCGTTTTATTTTCCAAAATAAGCTCAACCTTATTCCACTGATTAAGCTTCATAGCTCTGTGACCTTCGTTCGCATTATCCTCACCGCCTGCCATATCATAGTGCAAAACAGTGTTTCGTGCCTTGTTTTGGACACGCTGAAAGTTTGATTTCGGCATCAGATTATATGAAATCTTAATATACTTTTCCCTTACAGGCACATCTACAGCCAGATAAACATCCTTAGCAGAATCGCCGCTGATGCTTAACGCTCTGTCGTCTTCAGCCTTTCCCGCAGCTCCTGCTTCATATGCTGATGTGAAATTAATCAGCCAATAATGCTGAGCTGTTGCAGTGTCATAGGTAAAGCCGTCATTTAAATAAACATCATCTGCTTTGTCGGAGGTACGTATTTTTATATTATCCGAATACAAATGTAACTAATCCGTACCATCGCCCTCATATTGAATTCTGACCTGATTCATTAAATCCCAGCTTACATTCATGGCAAGATTATCTACTCTTACCTTTTCTCCGTTCAGTTCTGTGCTGACTCTTCCGGAGCTAAAGTCTATCTCAAATTTAATATGATTCCAATCGTCTTTTTTTGCTTTGCTTATATCAACCGGTTTTGTCAAATTGTTATATCTTTGCTTTAAATATACCTTATTCACGCCTGATAATGGGACAAAATCAGCTTCAACATAAAATACTCTTTTTTTGTTTGCATCGCTCCATGTAAAATCTGTAGCATTATACAAATAGATAAATTTATCGGTTGAGATTGTAGTTGAAAGCTCTGCAAAGGTTTCTTTCGGTCTGCTGCCAAATGCCTCATCGCTATGAATTTTACGATCAACATTCGCGCCCGTTGGGCCACCGCTCCATCCGATAGCATTTGCACCACCGCCGCCTGCGCCTGATGTGTTTTCTATATTAATATAATCACTGTCACTATCGGCGGCAAATACCGGAAGCGCCGAAATTGCCATAGAAGCAGTTACTGCGGCTGCTAAAATTCTTTTAACTAACTTTTTCACAAAAATACCTCCTTTATTCTGCCAAAGCTTAACGCTTCAGCTCATCCATTAATTTTGAAAGCTCCGGCCAAAGCATATTGGCCATTTCTTTCATTGCCTCGTCACCGGGGTGACCTAAAACCGCCGGAATAACATCTGCCGTAAATACAGGTGCGTCCGCATACGGCTTAGCCGTGTATTTATCTCCCGTAAGAGCTGACATATCAACGAGAATTTGTCCGTTTTTCTCTGCCGAGCTTTTAATTGTTTCTTTAATCTCATAGCTTGTAAGCGGCAGAATACCGACTATAACCCCAGCGTCACCGTATGGATTAAAGAAGTTAATTATATTCTGATACGCTTCTTCGGTGAACTGTTTGTCTGAATTAAAGCCCTGATCGTTTTCGTTTGATGAATTATTGATATTTGCGCCGATCGTGCAAATTATAATATCTGCATCATAATTTACAAGCTCCTTATACGCTCCGCTGTTAAACTCTCCGAAATTATAAAAATATTTTTCAAATTCGGAAATGTTTTTCCACTTAAATTCTACACTGCGGTCTTTTTTCTCTGCCATTGCCTTAAGCAAATGAACATAGTCCTTGCTCTCCTCAGTTGCTGCCATTCCCCAAGAGCCTAACCAGCCCTTTGACTCGGATACGTCATGCTGCGTTATTGAGTTACCGAGCACCAAAACCTTAAGAGGACCTTTCTTTTCCGTCACTCTCTCCATGAATTTTGACGGATTTGTGTCCGGCTTTGATGCTGCCTCACTTTGCAACACTCTCAGATTGTCAAGATAAATTGTTCCCTTTCCCGGTTTTATATAAATGCCCGAACAGTCGCCGTGACCGTCAGGCAGAGCAACGGTTATTTTTTTTCACTCCGAGCCGCTCTCAATATTCTTTAAAATGCCCTCCTTTAAATCGTTGTGAACATCATAAGCTCCAACCGTTATATCCGAAACATTATCCGTCTTTACATTAAATGTAACACTGTAGGTGCAGCTTGACTTAATGCTTGCGGAAAGCTTTATATATCCGTCCGCGCTTTGAATAAGCCTGAGAGAATATCTTCCTATATATCCCTCGTCGGACGTGATTTCTGCCTTTAAATTATCAGTCTGATAATTTAATCTTCTGTCGTCAATATTTCCCCCGGCTAATATATTAACGCCCGCCGCCAAAACCTCTCCGCCCGATGACGCTTCGATTTTTTCATTTGAAAATATGATATAATCTATAGCGCAGTTGCCTGTGCTGTCGATAGGATCAATTCTGACGCTTCTTATATTTCCTTTCCACTGCGGATTTGACATCATATCCAGCGAATATGTTTTAAAATCAGCATCTTTTGACGAAACCGTCTTTCTTACCGACTTTGCTTCATTGAGATTTGTTTCCTCGTCTGTTGTAAAATACACCTGAAAAGCCGATCCCGTTGTGCCGTTTTTCATTCTGATATTGCAATATCTGTAATCCTCAGCGTTAAAGCCGCCGAACGTAACATTCATTACGGGGTCATTTGTTACCGCAACAAATTTTAAAATACCCTTTGAAACGGATATATTTGAAATATTGCTGAAATTAATGCCCTGCCGATCATTTGTTTTATTAAAGTTATATTCACCTGCCGCGTCGGGCTTTATGTCCGCATTTGTTTCCGATGATGAGCCGTTTGTGTTTTTCAATTCGGCATATCCGCCGTCATTCCACTTAACCAAATAGCCTGCGCTGACTGCCACCTTTCTGAGCGGGAAATATGCTTCGCCGTCAAAGAACAAGGTATCCTTTCCTATCTCAAATTCATGATGAACGCCGAGCTCCTCATTATACATTTTTAAGGTTTTTCCGTCTAAGGTAACCGCCCACTTAAAGCCGAGCAAAACGCCTATTTCCACACACGGAGCATACATAACGCCGCTGTCAATCATTATCGGTCGGTTTGTAATCTGCTTTTCACCGTCCAAAACAAGCAGCGAGTTTTCTTCTTTGTCGTAAAACTCAATGCAGTCGATTTCAAAATGTCCCGTCGCTCTGAGCGGGTCAATTCTAAACGATGTTATTGTGTCTTTCCATGTGCTGCACGAATTTGTATCAAACACAAACTCTACAAAATCATTATCGACGGGAGATGAGTCCGAAAACGATTTTGCTTCCTGCCAGTTAGTTGAATTATCGGTTATGAAAAACATCTGATATTCCGCCATTTTTTTATCGGTTGTCATTCTGACCTTTATTCTCTTAACATCAGCAGCCTTAAGATTAACATCATTTACGTAAAAGCCCGGATCTCCGTCCGTTGCTTCGCCGGCTATTACCCCATTTTCAAGCCTCAGATTTGCAATTTGCTTATCAATAGGATAATCGTCGATTTTATCGCTTCCGTTATCAAAATCTATTTTACCGATAAGCATATATTTGTCTTCGTCATCATTATCCTTATTTTCAAGCTTTCTTATCGTGTCCTTTGCAATAAATGATTTTTCAACCCTTCGGTTCTGAACATAAAGATGATTTACCCTTGCTCTTTGAGCGTCGGTAGGCTTAGCGTCCTCATGCTCTCCGCCTTTTGTGAACACTTCTCTTACTGCGTCAAGATAGTCAAACCCTGCATAATTTGACGGAGCAAACCAATGTCCCTCACCGTACTCATTCCAGTTATCAAGAGTTATAAACCTGCTGCCGAGCCTTCCCGAACGCGGCATAAAATCGTCACGCGCCCATAAAAGAAGCTCTTTAAGAGTCTTTTTGTCCATTATTCCGCCGGCGCCGTGCTCCCAAGGCAAAACATCATAGCCCATGCCGATTGTAGGCAAAATATCAACAATTCCCGTTTCAAGCTGCGCGTTCATACCGTTTTTCTGCACTTCGGGTATATATGTATTATAGCCCCACGAGTAGCAGTAAAGCGCGTCTATGCCACCTTTTTTAATCCGCGAAAGAGTTGATTTATTGCCCGTTGATGAGGTCATGATTATTTCAACACCGTCAAAGCCTGCCTTGATACATTCACTCTCTAGGTAGTCAAGCTCCTCTTTAAGCTTTTCAACCGAGCCGAAATCCTGCAAAATATACTCAAACGAATACAGTCCGAGTACCGGCTTATTGTCTATTTTCAAATACCTGTCATCCTTAAAATACTGCTCTATCCAGTAAGGAACCATATTTTTTTCAAAATCCTCAGGTCCGCCGTATCTTCGGAAATTCTGTCCGCGCCCTCATACAGCACACGGATAAGCCTGTTTGCCGCAAAGTCACATTCGCCCTGCGATGAGCGCCTGACGCCGCTTTCGCTTATGTAAGGGCATTGGTCAAACCATTTTGCCGTTCTTTGTATGACCTTTTCCGCTCTTTCTTTTGTTTCGCTTTTCCCGAAAAAGAAGTGCATAACTCCTCCGGAGCCTGTCGCAGCCAGCTCCGGCTCTTCAAGAAGCTCATGCTCAATCATATATTCAAGACGTTTTTTGTATCCGTTTTTTATTGCGTCAATTAATTTCATTATTTCCTCTATTACCTTTCATTTGCACATTTTTCTGCGGCAAATCACTCTCTGCCGCAGAAAAATGCGCGTTTTAGCTGTTATTTTTCGGCTTTCCAGGCGTCAATCTGCTTTTGAGCCTCTTCGATTATCTTGTCTGAGCCCGCTGCCTTTAATTTTGAAAGCAATTCGGGAATAGTCTTCTCAAGATCAACAGCGCCCATTGCAAGCGACTCAAGATATTCTGTTGTAACCGCCTCGCATGAAGCAATTTCCGTCTTTATCGCATCTGTGTTCAAAGAGAAGCCGAGAAGATTTGATACTATCGCTTCTTCATTTACTTTTGCCGTTTCCTCCCAAACATCGTCTGCCTGATCGCCGAACAGATAAGCGTTAAAATTGTTTCCGAATTCCCACGATACATTCGGGTCATAGCCTGAATTTTCTACCTTTTCAATTCTGTTATCTCCAACCTTATTATAATGCTTGCCATCTATACCATAGCAAAGCGTATTATAAATATTATCAACATTCTGATCTACAATATAAACTGAACACTCTTTTCGGGATATTTTGTATTCGCTCCGACACTGTTCATTGTTGCAATTACATTTGCGGTGTTTACAAACGGAAGGTCAATTACCTTTGAATCAACCTTTCTGCCGTTACACTGCTTTTCAAAGTTCGGAATATATCCGGGCGGAATATTGTCACACTAAGCCGCAACAAGCCCCTGTTGCTTCAAATCGGAAAGATTATCGTTTGAGCCCAGCGTCGGGATATAGCCCTTTTGATACCACTGCCTCATAAGCTTACAATATTCCATAAACTCATCTGTTTCATACTGATTTATTACCTTAAGCGATTTATCGTCATTTCTTACTACGCACGGATAATTTGCATTTCCTATCGTATCAAAGCCGATAAGGTGATTAAATCCCCATTCGTATGCGGATGAAGCATTTGCAAATATCTTCATATTGCTGTCCTCGCCGTTTTTAACCGCTTCAAAAAACGGCTCCATATCTTCAAGCTTTTCAACCTTTGAAATATCAAAGTTATACTTGTCAAGAAGCGATTTGAGCGCAACAAATCCGTTTTCTCTTCCGACAATCTGATAGTTCGGAATACCGTAAATTTTACCATCCACCTTTGCGGCGTCCCAGAAACGCTCCGGAATATCCTTATATGTATCGGACGCGTACTTTTCAATCAAATCATCGAGCGGCAAAAATGCCTTTTTTGCAACATGGCTGTAAAAACCGTATCTCGGCGACATATGGCATATGTCAACAGCCTCTCCCGAAAAGAGCGCAAGCTGAAGCTTTTGGTTATAGTCACCGGTTTCAATTCTCTTTATGTTCACCTTGCATCCAATTTCCTTTTCGGCAATTTCGTTTACCTTTGCGGTTACCTCCTCCTGATCATTCTGCTCGTCATAGCGCAGATACCAGTTCAGCGTCGGTATATCGCCGTTTGCTTTGTCTTCTTCCTTGCTACAGCCCGCAAATCCGGCAAGTATTGCAATTGCCAGCACGCCTGTCATCAGGTTTTTCATTTTCTTCTCCATTTTTCATTTCCTTTCTTTTTATTATTTTTAATTTTTAATTTTCAGCTTTGCTGAAAAACACAACACATAGCTATTGTTTTACTAAATAATTCAGTATCTGATACTATTTGGTGCAGATACACAAAATTGTACTCGCTGTACATTCGAGCGGTGAATTTCGTGTAGTCCGCGCAAGAACACCACATCTGATGCTGACTGAATTTAGGTGCAGAGTGTGCGAAATGAAGCCCGAAGGCGTACTCGCTGTACGTCGAGCGGTGAATTTCGTACAGCTCGTGCTAAAAACGCAGCATCTGATGCTGACTGAATTTAGATGCAGAGTGTGCGAAATGAAGCCCGAAGGCTCTGTCATCGTTATTTTTCCTTATCAGCTCCATGCATACGGAAAAGGGGACGGAGTAATCAATTATTTAAGCTCTCTTATATCTGTTGACTTTCTTGAGCAAAATTCAAATACGCTTCTGTCAACTCTCCCGGAAAACCCTATCGTAACGGTCGACCGTCTGCCGATAGGGTTTCGCGAGCAGTTTATTCAGGCTTATAATACGCACATCTTTCCCGGCCCAAATCACCGCGAAATATGCTCTTCTCTGCTCGGCGCTGTTATGGGCGAGCTTCTCGGCGCAATGAAATTGCTTGAAATTGATAAAAAAATCAAAACAGGCTTGCCGATAAATCAATTACGCGGATTTTGGAATATTGTATTCAAAACGCTGCGCAGGACATATCTCTTGACACTGTTTCAAAGGCGCTGTTTTTAAACAAGCACTACATTTCTCACATTTTCTCGGACAAAATAGGCGTTCTGGAAATGTCAATAAATGTGCAGTTGAAATTTACCCAAAATTCTGAAACAGCTTTAATTCTTCAACCGGCATAACCA
>CAKSGG010000065.1 GCA_934454215.1 uncultured Clostridia bacterium | reverse complement strand
GAACAAAAGATTTTTGGGCGCCCGAGGTTCACTATTACAACGAAAAATTTTATATGTTTGCGGGTTTCAAGGCTGAGGGCAAAAGCAGAGGAATGGGGATATTGGTATCGGATACGCCCGACGGAGAATTTAATGTACATAGCGAGCGTATAACTCCCGCAGAATGGGAATGTCTTGACGGAACTCTTTATGTTGAAAACGGCGTGCCGTATATGATATTCTGTCATGAATGGCTGCAAGTGAAAAACAGCGGAATTTATTCGGTCAGGCTTTCGGAGGATTTGAAAAGAGCGGTTGAAAAGCCTGTTCTGATGTGGAGAGCGGGAGACGCAAAATGGATTTCTGAATATGAGGGTGAGGGAAATTATGTTGCTGACGGTCCGTTTTTGTACAAGACGCCGCAAGGGGAATTAAAAGCGCTTTGGTCAAGCTTTTCAAACGGCGAATACGTTTTGGCAACGGCTTGTTCGGAAAACGGAAGTATAAACGGAAAATGGGAAACAGACGATGATTTACTGTATGAGCATGACGGAGGACACGGAATGATTTTTGAGACAAAGGAAAAAGAAAAATTCATTGCAATTCACTCTCCGAATAAGCCGTTTGAGGAACGGCCGGAATTTATTAAATTCAATTGTAAATATTATTGCACGGACAAGCAATAGTATATTATAATAAAAAGCTTTAAAAAGAAAGGAAGATTAAAATGACAAACAGTATCAAAAAAATAACGGCGATTATACTGACAGCGGCTCTTGCGGCAGGCATATCAAGCTGCGGAACGGGTAAAAAGGCAGTTGATGAAAACGGTAAAACGATAGTATATGTAGGCGGCTGGCCGACAAATGAGGGTAAGGAACTTGACAGAATGAACGAGAGAAAGGCTCTTTACGAAAAAGAAAATCCCGATGCGGTTATAGAAGGCGACCCGTGGTCGTTCAAGATTGATACCTTCTATGCAAAGGCGGAGGGAGGAGAGCTTCCTACGGTATTCAATACGAATTTTACAGAGCTTGCGCAGATTATTCAATCCAATTACTCGGCGGATTTAACGGAGGTACTGAAAAAACGCAATTATGACGGAAAATTCAATAAGTATATACTTGACGCTGCGTCAAAGGACGGTAAAATATATTCTTTCCCGACGAGCGCTTATACTTTGGGACTGGGATATAATGTGGAATTGTTTGAAAAAGCAGGCTTAACAGAGCCTGACGGAACGCCGAAACAGCCCAAAACATGGGACGAGGTTGCGCAGTTTGCAAAGCAGATTAAGGATAAAACAGGAGTTGCGGGAATTGTATTTCCGACAGCCGAGAATAACGGAGGCTGGATATTTACTCCGATTGCGTGGTCGTACGGCGTAAAATTTATGGAACGGGACAGCGACGGAAAGTGGAAAGCCGCATTTGATACGCCCGAGGCTGCTGCGGCACTGCAATGGGTAAAGGATTTAAAATGGAAATATGACGTTATACCCGATAATGTAGTCGTGGGGGCAGATAAGTATTATGAATTATTCTCAACGGAGCAGGCGGCAATGATGATTGCCCCGGGAAACTACAGCGATTATGTTATTCAGTACGGAATGACTCCCGACAAACTCGGACTTATGGCATTTCCGGCGGGACCGTCAAGACACGTAACACTTTTGGGCGGAGAATTGCAGTCGGTTTCGGCAAAATCAACTCCCGAGCAGATTGACGCAGCAATACGCTGGATTGAAACAAAATATAATTATGAAGCAACGGACGCATTTAAACAGACAACGGCGGCGGATATTGATAAAAAGCTTGAAAAGAACGTGATAGTCGGAATAAAGGGTATGAGCGTTTGGGATAAGGATACGGAATCGGTTAAATTTGAACATAATTTGATTGATGAAAAATGCAACATAAATCCAAATCATGTAAGGCTTTATAATGAATTTGTGGAAAATCCGTGCGAGCTTCAGGCGGAAGAGCCTGTCTGTGCACAGGAGCTGTATAAAATTCTTGACGATTGCATTACGGCGGTTCTTTCCGATGAAAATGCGGATTGTGCGGCTGTTATAAAACAAGCGTGCGAGGATTTCCAAAGAGATTATCTTGATAATACGGACTATTAATGGATTTTGCGAAAGGTTAGAAAAATGCTTAAAAATAATAAGGTTAAAGCAAGCAGGTTAAAAAAATGGTATAAAAGAGATTTGCTGTCATGGGTATTTATAATGCCCATGATAGCGGTTATGTATCTTGCAATATGGCGTCCTACCGTAATAGGCGGATTTTGGTCGTTTTTCAAGATGAACGGATACAGACCGGGTAAATTTATCGGCTTGGAAAACTACAGACTGGTTTTATCAAATTCACAGTTTTTGCCGACGCTGAAAAATACGGTTATGTATGTTTTCTGGTCGCTGATAATCGGTTTTATTCCGCCGCTCATAGTTGCGGTTATGATAAATGAAATGGTTCGCTTTAAAAATACACTGCGTACTCTCATTTATCTTCCGGCGGTTATTCCTGGGATTGCTGCGATGATGATTTGGAGCAGAATTTACGACCCGAGTAATCTTGGCTTGTTAAATATGATTTTGACAAAATTAGGCTTTGGAACGTTTGCATGGCTTGACGATTCAAGATTTACGATTATAGGAATTGTAATTTATGCAACATGGTCGGGATTTGCGGGAACAATGCTGCTTTATTATTCGACCTTGCAGGGAGTTTCCGCCGAGCTTTATGAGGCGGCGCTGATTGACGGTGCAGGTCCGTTAAGGCGGGTCAGATATGTGACGCTCCCTCAAATGGCAGGAATTATACTTTTGAATTTAGTCAGACAGATTATTGCGGTTTTTCAGATTTTGGAACAGCCTCTTGCAATGACCGACGGAGGCCCTAACGGAGCGTCTGCGTCGCTGGCATATCAGCTTTATCTGTACGGATTTAAAAGCAGCGGTCAAAGGACGGGTCAGGCTATGGCTTTGGGAGTTATAATATTTTTAATATTAATGGTTATGACTTGTTTCTATTTCTATGCAAACAGAAAGGTTGAGGAAAACTTTTAGATTGGAGAGTATTATGAAAAAATCAATAAACAAACAAGCCGGCGTGCTGTGTGTGTCAGACTTGAAAACGCCTTACGGAAAATTTTTATACGGTTTTTTCTTTGTAATATTGGTTATAACGTGTATTGTTTCATTAATACCGGCAATATGGACTGTCGTCACGGCGTTTAAACCGACACAGGAGATTTACGGACGGGACGTAACATTTTTTCCGAAAGAAATGAGCTTTGAAATATTCAAAACAAGACTATCGCAGTCTTGGACGGAATTACAGCTTGGAAATTCAATTATAAATACAATTGTTCTTTCATTGGGCGAGCTTGCGTCAACAATTCTTGTGTGTGCTTTGGGCGGATATGTGCTTTCAAAAATGAAGCCTAAGGGCGTTAAATTTGTATTTATGCTTGTCACATGGACAATGATGATGCCTTCGCAGATAAGAATGGTGCCGAATTATATTTCATGGCTGCATTTTCCGTTTGCGTACGATATAGGCGGAGTAAGTCTGTTAAATACATATTGGCCGATGTGGCTGAGTGCGGCGGCAAACTCATTTAATGTTATTCTGTTTAAAAACAGCTTTGATATGCTGTCGGATTCGTATATTGAGGCTGCAAAGCTTGACGGTGCGGGAAATCTGCGGATTATGTTTTTGATTATGCTGCCGCTGTCACTGCCTGTTGTTATTTATGTGGCTATTACGACGTTAAGCGGTACATGGTCAAACTTCTTTACGCCTATGCTTGTATTAAATCCCGATAAATATGTTGTTCCCGTTAAGGTTCTTATGGTAAAGAGTGCGGCGAATGTACAACTGAATACATATTTTATGTGTATGGTATTTGCCTCAGTACCGCCGTTTTTGATATTTGTCATTTTCCAGAAGTATATTCTGGGCGGAGTTAATGTAGGCGGTGTGAAAGGCTGATAGCGGAAAGGAGCAGAAAATGCAGAAATTGAATTATAAAATAGTTTCCGTATTGCTTGCCGCAGTGATGCAAATACAGCTTATTCCGTGTATTGCGTCGGCGGATGAGGCTGTTGATTATGCGGAGATTATATTCGGAAACATACCGCAGTATACAAATATGAATGAAAGATATGCAAACTATATGGTTGCGGCAACGGAACAGGGCAGAACAGGAACGAAGTCTGTTGCAGATGCGGGCGGCGACAGTATGTGGATTGATATTGCGGATAATTTCATGTATGATTTACCGCAGGATACGCCTGTTGATATTACGGTAGAGTATTTTGATAAAGGAAACGGTCATTTTAATATTCATTACGATTCACATAACCCTGATAAGGAATGGTCGGGCTTGGAAAGTAATGACGTATATAAAGAAACCGAAATGGTAAATCTGCAAAATACAAACGAATGGACAAGCTATACGTTTCATATTGAAGATATGAGAGCGGCAAACAGAATTTACGGCGGTGATTTGCGTTTGTCGGTGTGGAGTCCTACGCTCCGTATGAGCAGTGAAAACGTACTGTTCGGTTCGATAAAAATTACATATGGAGAATATGAAAATCCGCTTAAGGCTGATTTTGGATTGGGCAATGCGGGCAATCTTATGAATGATACGGACGATACGGCAATTTGGGTCAATGCGAAAAACAAAGACCATAACGGAGATATTTCTTTCACTGTCAGGGGTGAGGTTTATGACAGTTATGACAGATTGATTGAAAATATCGAGCCTGTTACGTTTGACATGAAGGCTTTGGAAACAAATCAATATAAGCTTCCGTTTGCAAACCCGAAAAAATATGATTTGTACAAAATAAACGGCAGTGCCGAAATTGATTATAAATCAAAGGGAACTAAAATTGAGCAGCCGTTTGAAATTAAATTTTCCGTTTCCCATACGTTCGAAGCGGGAAAAGGAAACACGGAATACGGGAGCTGTCATCAGCTCATGGCATACGGCATGGGAGAGCCGGAGGACGTGGCTTCGGTATACAATAAAGCGGGCATAACATATCTGCGTGATGATTTAAACAAGAATGTATTTACTTATGACGGAAAAAACTGGATTGTAAAGCAGTCATGCCTTGACGGCTGGCGAAAGCTGAAGGAGCAGGGAATATCCGTAATAGGTATTCTTTTCGGAGGAACTGGCGGAGGAATACCGAAAACGGCGTCTGAACTGGCAGAATGGGAAAAATGGCTGACAGATACGGTAACTCAATGCAAAGATGTTATTGATGTTTTTGAAATATGGAACGAAGCGAATATTACGGCATTTAATCCAAACGGAGCAACGGCGGAGGATTATGCGGAAATGTCAAAGCATACGTATCCGATTATAAAGAGAATTGCTCCCGAGGCAACGGTAATAGGTTTGGGAACTGCGGCAAAGGACGGTTTGAATATAGATTATCAATGGACAAAGCGTGTGTTTGAAGCGGGCGGCGGTGAAGCTATGGATGCATTCAGTATACACCCGTATGATTGGTCGGGCAGCTTTATGGATAAGCTTTGGATAGAAAGTGCTCAAAAATTGCATGAGTTGATGTCTGAATACGGATTGCAGGATAAAGAAGTATGGATTACGGAATTTGGTTTTTCCACTTACGAAAATGAAAGAGGGTATACAAGACAGGAGCAGTATCAGAACTTTGCAATTTCAAGGTCAATAGCAAAAAGTTACGGTTTGTACGATAAATATATTTTCTATTGCTTTGCGGATAGAGCACGCCGTAATGAGCTTGAAGAAAACTGGGGTATTGTCGACTGGTATGCGGCAAAATCAAATCCTTATGCGGCTAAGGAGAGTTTTCTCGGAGTGACGGCATTTAATTATTTTATCAATCAAAATACAGATGTAAAAGACGTTATTGAAGATGACAGCGTGTATTCTTTCCATTATTATAATAATGAATTGAAAAAAGACGTATTGCATTTGCAGTCGCATAACAGCAAAATTAACGAAGAGAGCGGCTGTAAGAAAAATTACAGACTGGGCTGTTCTTCGGTTGAGGTTTACGACGCTTTCGGAAACAGAATTAACACTCTGTATTCGGATAACGGAGAGTACAGTTTTGTGCTGACAGAAGAACCTGTTTATGTTACGGGTAACTTTACCGATTTTGCGGTTACGGAATATAATCCTTTAGCGGAGGCTGAAAATTTGACGGTAAGCGGTTCGGGCGGAGATATTGTGTCGTTAAAGCTTATAAAGCACACAGATAAAAAGCTTGAGTTGCAGGTGGAAAATTCGGTTGAGGTGGTTGAAAATAACGGATTTATCGGTGATACAGCTGAAATTAAAATAAAAGTACCGAATAAAATATCAAGTCAGTGCAGGTTTGGAGTTTCAGCAGTGGATTTAGAGGGCAAGGCATACTATGCCGCCGAGCATACTCTGAACATTACCTCGCCTTTAAAAATAACGATAACTTCCGAGCCTGCGTCGGAGCTGAATAATAATCAGTGGCGTGTAAAAGCAGTTGTGAAAAACCTTTGTATGAGCCTTGAAATAAGCGGAAAATACAAGCTTATAAGGCCCGAGAATATAGCGGACATGAATACGGAACGTGAATTTAAGCTAAATCCGCAGGAGGAGGTTGCGTATTATTTTACTCTTCCCGAAAAGGTCAGCAAAAACGTAATTGATTTAAAGTCGGAGGCGGTGCTTGACAGCGGATATAAAGAAGAAAACGAAACAAAGCTTAATTTCACGACAGCGGTATATGCAAAGAACAAGCCGACTATTGACGGAGTTATAAGCGACGGAGAATGGACGGGAAGCTGGATTGGCGCAGACAGCGCAAGCAATGTAAAGGAAATAGAAAACTGGGGCGGACCGAGTGACGTTTCGTTCAGCGGCTCGCTTATGTGGGACGAGGATAATCTTTATTTTCTGGGAATTGCTACAGATGATGTAAACTATATTCAGCACGGAAATGACCCGTGGAATATGTGGAGTACGGACAGCTTTCAGTTTGCGGTAGATGACAGAAAATATATAAATCCTGTGGAAACAACGAAAATCAATGAATTTGGATTGGGAGAAGTGCCGAGCGGCGGCGCTAAGATATACAGGTACAGCTCATATTATGACGGACAGCCTGTAGGAGTTGTTGAAAACAGTGAAATAGCCGTTAAACGGTATAACGGATACAGAGTATATGAGGTCAGACTGCCGTGGGATGAGATTTTTTACAAGGATTACGTTGTTGATGAAAAGGAAATTGAAAAAAGCTACCGTTTTTCGGTTATGCTTAACGACAATGACGGTGACGGCAGAGGCTGGATTGAGTATATGTCGGGTATAGGAAATCCGAAAACCGTTGAGCTGTTCGGAAGTATGAATCTGAAAAGATAGGGAAAGGAGATATTTATATGAGAATGAAAAAAATACTCGGTATAATATTATCGGCGGGTATTCTGTTCACAGCCGTACCTGCCGCAAATATATCTCATGCAGAGGAAGATAATATTCTTTATTACGAGGATTTTGAAGGAGATACCGCATTGGATTCAAATGCTTGGAATTATGCAAATCACGGAAACGTATCTGACGGAGAATTAAAAATTGCTGCGGGTAAATATCCGCTTTTGAAATTGCCCGATACGGATTCCGAAAAAGCATACGAATTTTCTTATAAAATAAAGTTCGAGGGTACGGGAGGAATCTGGAAAATTTATGATAATACGAGCGGTTATCAGATTGCGTTCGGAGCGGCAAAGCCCGAAAAGGGATTTTATTGGAAATCGCTGAACGGAGTTGATATTGACGAATCGCATCATTACGGCGGTGAGATTAATAAATGGTATACCGTAAAAATAGGATTTTCAACAGGTTCTGAGCATAGATATACGGAATGGACTTTACTTGATGAGAACGGTACTGTTATCAATTCACAAAAGGAAAACGGAATGTTTGTCGGTGCAGATGATATGTCTATGATTCCTGCCGAAAAAAGCGTAAAGATTAAAGATATATATTTTTGGAATGTCGGAATTAACGGGAATGTCTGCATTGACGATATTACATTAAAAGAAATACCAATGCCAAACCCCGAGCCTGATGAGCCTGAACTTCCCGAGGGTGTTGTATTTGAAGAAAAATTTGATGTCGGCAGTATTGCGGAATTATTATCGAACGGTAACGGCTGGAGAAAAAATTCGAATACAGATATATCGGACGGAACGCTGAAAATACCCGAGGGAGCGTATATTTATTTTGATGTAAAAAAGAATAACGACTGTATATATAAAGCTTCTTATGATATTATGGCGCCCGAAACGGGCGGAGGCGGAGGCGGATTTAACTTTGTTACGGGCGGTGCAACGCCGTGGTCGCTCGGTTACTTTAATACAAAAAACGGCTTTGCGGGAATAAAGCGTACATACGATGATTCATCATGCGTTATATCGGGTATGGAGGCAGGAAAATGGTACACGGTTGAGGTTACGTTTTACGAAAAGGGCTTGGACGGATTTATAAAATACACCGTTACAGACCGTGAAACGCAAAGAGAGCTGGGCACAATAGAGCCGTCATATTTTCAGGCGGAGGATACGGGTGACGCCGTTGCGGAAAATACCACGGAGTTTTTCGTATGGAACAGAGATTCGTCGGGTGAGACATATTATATAGATAATATAAAATTTGAAAACATGGGTCAAAAGCCCGAATTTAATGCCGATAAAACGGTGTTTATTGATTATGCCGATAATCAAATTACGGATTTAAGTAAAGAAATTACTCCCGGAATTAAAAGTATTGTGCTTGATTTCAGTACAGAGGTTACGGAGGAAAGTGCGGACGCAGGTATAAGGCTGACAGATTACAGCCAAAGTGCGGACGGAGTTGATGTTTCGATAAATAAAACAGCAGACGGAACGAAATATATTTTGTCTTTGGACGAGTGTCTGAAAGAAAACACAAATTATGCGGTTAAAATATCAAAATCCGTTCAAACCGAAAGCGGCGAACAGTTATCGTCGGGACATACGGTTGGATTTAAAACGGGGAAGAGAGAAGTCAAGCTTGATGTTGACGGAATTTATACGGGCAATGTTAAACATGAAAGCATTGAAACCATTTCGGCAAACGGCAAGCTTAATGTAAAAGCGTCGCTTGTAAATGCAACGCAGAATGACGGTAAATGTGTAATCTGCGTATCGTATTTTAACGGGAACAGAATGGTTTCAACATCGTTAAAAACAGTCGCTTTTTCGGCAAACAGCGGAGTGAAGCTGAATGAAGAATTTACCGCTCCCGCCGATATGACCGATATTGATTCCATGCAGATTGTGTTTTGGAACGATGCGGCTGATATGATGATTTACAGTAATGCCGTTACATTAAGAAAGTAAGAGAGGAATAATTATAAAAATGAAAATTTGTAAAAAAGTTCATATTGCCGTTTCGGCAGTGTTGATATTTATGCTGACATTCGGCAGCTTCGGATATGCGGCTGTTTATGATTTTTCCGACGAATTGTTTTCATTAAGCATAAACGCTTCGGCAGGAGTATTTTTTGAGACGGAGCAGCCTAAGTTCAGAGTAAGGCTTGAAAATCCGTACAGAAAGGAAATAAACCTTTTGCTTAATTCAAGCGTGTATGACATAAACAATTCCGTTGTATGGAATAAATCAAAAAACGTAACGTTAAAATCAAAAGAGACGCTTATGACAAGCATTGCTGTTGACGGTGCAATTCCGTACGGAAATTATAATTTTAAGTTTGAAGTAACGGACGAAAATTCCAATACATTTACAAAAAACGCTGAGTTTGCGTTTTCTGTTGAAAACAGCGAACAAAATGAATGGCTGTCAACCACATTTCATCTGGGAGATAACCCCGAATATGAAGATGTTTTGAAAAATACCGAGCTTGCGTCAAAGGCGGGATTTTCAAGGAATCGTGACGATATAAGGTGGTCGATATGTGAAAAGACTGCCGGAAATCCGCAGCTTCCCGAGTGGCAGGAGCAAATATTTAATGAAGAACGAAAAGGCGGACAAAAATCACCCATATTGATTCTTAATGCTCAGAATTACATATATACGAGAAATCTGTTCCCTCATGCGTATGATGAAACGGTTTGTGCGGAGCATCCATATTGTGCAGGCAATAACTATACGCTTAAACAGCAAATAGCGGCATATGGAAGATTTTGCGCTGCCGTGGCAAAAAAATTCAAAGGAACAAAGCCTATATTTGAAATAGGAAATGAGCCTGATATATTAAGAACATATAAAAGCCGGAATCCGTCGCAATATGTGAATGTGAGCGGAGCTGATTATGCCGAAATGCTGAAAACGGCATATAAGGCAATAAAAGAAGTGGATTCCGATGCCACGGTAATATCGGCAGGCTTATGCGCATTTGCAAATGATAATACGATTGGATTTGCAGAGGAGCTTTTGGCGGTAGACGGTATTACGAAATATATGGACGGCTTTTCGTTTCATCCGTATACGTATACCGTAGGCTACGGAGATGAATTAAGCAAATCGAATGCGGCGTTTTTTACACAGCTTGATGACGCAAAAGTTCTTTTGAATGAGGCTGCGGAGCGTGACGGAACTTCGGGAATAAAGCTGTGGCTTACCGAATTTGGTTCAAAATCGGAGAATGAGAGAGAACAGGCGGCAGCTGATGTGAGAACGGCTGTTATGTCAAGAGCCGAGCCTATGGTTGAGATGGCAAATCTGTATAATTTTGTGAGTAAGGGAACGAATCTTTCGGAGGGCGAAAACCGATATGGAATTATACGAAAAAATTACACATCTGTAAAGCCTGCCTATATAGCGGTTTCACATATGAATAAAAGGCTTGCGGGGGCGGAATTTAAGGACGGCTTGTATGAAAGAGCTTACAGCGGAACAAGAAATTTCAGCGCTTACGGCTTTAAAAAAGAAACGGAATTTACAAAGCAGTACACTTATGTTATTTGGGAGCATACGGGGAAAAATGCGGAATTGACAATAAAACGGGGAGACAGCGGAAGTGAAACGGTTATGACGGATTCGGCACAGCCTGTTATAACGGCCGCAAGTGATGCTGAGGTTAAGGTGTACGACATGGCAGGAAATGAGATAACGTCAAGCGGTTCATATCAATTGAGCAGTGAGCCTGTTTATGTTGTATCAACGGTAAAAAGCGGTGAAAAAACAAGGATAACAAAAAACGGCAATATTATTTCCGTAAGCGGAATTGCAAAAACGGCGCAAACCGATGTCACGCTTTTGGCGGTAAAGGAAAACTCGCTTATTCCGTCATATGTATCCATTCAGCAAAGTAAATCAAATTCGCTTTCTGAATATTCGTTTAAGCTTGCACTGCAAAATATGAACGACAGATATTCGGTTTATGTGTTTGACGGAGAGCAAAAAGAGTTAGTCGGGCGCAGTGCATTGTATACGGATATAAAGCTGCAATATTTGATTAACGGAAGTACGGCGGATAATCTTGAAAATGCGAAAAGCGGTGATGATATTAAAGTAAAGCTTACTCTGAACAGAACCGAAAACAATTTATCAAACTTAAAATTTTACGGAGTTGTTGACGGTGATACGGCGTTTTCGGTATCCTCGGAACAAATTGTCTGGAACGGTTTGGAGGGTGAAGCGATTGTGGATTTGAAAAATTTACCGAATACAGATATGGCGAAATTATTCCTGTGGGACGAAATGTTAAAGCCGATAACGCCGTTTTATGAAATGCGGTAATGAAAGGAGCATAGAGTATGAATGGAAAAATACTGAAAGGAGCATTGGCTGTCATGCTTGCGGTGTTCGGAGGAAGTGCGGCTTTGGCTGCGCAGTATTCCTGTGAATATGATTATGCGGACAATACGGTGAAAATCAGCGGAATGGCGGCGGAGGAAAATGCTTATACTGCATTGCAGATACTTGCCGAAAATAAGACGTTTGAGGATTTAAGAACCGAACCCGATAACAGCGATATGATTTTATACCGTTATCAGGCCGGCGCAAACGGACATGAATTTTCTTTTACGGTTGAGTACGGTTCTCTTAACCCGAACAGATACTGTGCAAAGCTTGTAAGCGGCAATACGGGAGAAGAATTTAAAATAGCTCTTGTAAATGCAAACGATTATGCGGAAGCCGTTGCTGAATTAAATGAGCTTGCGGCGGCAGGAAATTATTCTGATTTTAAAAATTATATTGAATCAAAAAGCAGTAATTTAGGTTTGGATTTAACATTGTACAGCAGCTTGGAGGATTTTACTGCGTACATGAATTACGTTAATAAAGAAAAATTAAACGCCGAACAGTCTGATAAAAACATAAAGGACTTTAACTCGTTTGTTTTAATGGGTGCGATTGAAGAATCAAAAATGACAAATATAAAATTATATCTTTTGGAAACGACATTAAAAACAAGTGAAACGGCAGCGGATTTTCTAAAGCTTGCGGATACGGAAGAAAAGCAAAAATACGTTACGTCGGCAATGAACGGCAGGACAATGGAGAATTTCGCTGAGTTTGAAAACAATTTAAAAGAATGTCTGATTTTATCGGAGGTTCGATATGCAAGCGGATATGAAGATGTACAGAATATTCTGAATAAATACGGTTCTGTAATAGGAATTACCGATTCGGCGTCATCAAGCGTTTATAAAGCAATGTGTGGAAAGAGCTATAAAGACGGTGCGGCATTGCTGGAGGATTATAAAAAGCTTTCGTTCGGCAATTCTACGCCGATAACGGGCGGCGGAAACGGAGGTAATTCGGGCGGATTTTACGGAAACGTAACAAATACGGCTCAGCCCGAAAAAATTCACGCCGAATTTAATGATATTGACGGAGTGGAATGGGCGTCCGAGGCGATTTTGGCTTTGGCCGACAAGGGAATTATTAACGGCAGGAGCAAGGGTTATTTTAAACCGAACGAATTTATTACAAGAGAAGAATTTGTAAAAATTCTCGTCTGCGCACTGGAACTTCAAAATGAGGAATACAGCAACCGTTTTTCAGATGTAAAATCAGACGATTGGTTTGTTTCATATGTGAACATCGCATATAAAAACGGAATCGTTATGGGAACGGGCGAATCAAAATTCGGAATCGGTGCGAATATTTCAAGACAGGATATGACTGTAATGCTGTATAATGTTCTCAAAAAATATAATGTAAATATTCAGCCGAAAGAGCTTGCCTTTGACGATGCCGATAAAATTGCAGGCTATGCGTCGGAAGCGGTTAAAGCATTGTACGGAATGGGAATCGTGAACGGTGTAAGCGATACGGAGTTTGACCCGTCGGGCAATGCGACAAGAGCGCAGGCGGCAAAGGTGGTTTACGGGATTTTGAAAGAAATACGGTAAGAAAGGAGAGGTCGGAATTGAATAAGCTTAAACGGATTTTATGTGCGGTATTGACAGTGGTAATGTGCTTGGGAAACGTTACGGCAATATATGCGGAAAATGAAAAACAGCTTTCGGATAAAATGAGCAGCCGTATTGAGGTTTTGCGTATGCTTGGCTTTATTACGGATTACTATGATTATAACACGGTAACGTCCGAATATGTATCAAGAGGGGATTTTGCAAGAATTGCCGCAAGAATAGTTAATGCGGATGAGTACGGTGCGGACGGTCAGTATTATTATGATGTCCCAAAAAATCATTATGCTTACGGGAGTATATCCGCATTGACCGAAATGGGTATATTAAACGGAGTTGAAGAAAAAAGATTTGAACCTGAAAAGCCTATTGAATTGGGGCAGGTGTATAAAGTTCTTTTGACGCTGATGCACTATAATATCAGTGCGGATTTAAGAGGAGGCTATCCTTCGGGGTATATGAGTATTGCATCGGAGCTTGATTTGAAGGTGAAAGGCTCGGCGGAAAGCCCCGTTACAAGAGGCGATATGTTCACTATCGTTTATGATGCGATGAAAACGAAAATGATAGCCGTAAATTTTGAGGGCGGAAATGATATCAGCTATGACGAGGGAGATGAAACCTTGCTGTCATTTTATCATGATATATATTATGACGAGGGGACTGTAAAGGCAGCGTCGGGAATGTCTCTTACGGGTAAGGTTTTGGCAAAAGACGATGATGTACAGATTGATAATGATGTGTACAAGACAGAGCTTATAATGGAAGATTATCTGGGAGAAGAAGTGGAATTTTTTTACCGTAAAGATGATGTGAATGAAACTAATACGGTTTTGTGGGCGAAATCTACGGGTAAAACAGACGTGCTTGAAATTGAAGCTGATTTTGTGGACGAATTTAATAAAAATACATTTGAATTAAAATACCTGAACTCAAAAAATGCGTCAAGAAAAGTCAAGCTTGACAGAGGAATTACCGTTCTGTATAACGGTCGCGAGGTGGGGAGCGGGCTTGATGAGATATTCAATCTGCCCGAATACAGAGTAAAGCTTATACTTGACGGAAATACGGCTGTTGCTGCAATCGTGGAAAAGTCCGAAACAATAACGGTAGGCGGAATAAATACGGCAGATTTAAAGGTATATGACAGAACCAATCAAACGACAAGAATAGACTTGAATAGCAGTAATTATGATTATTTTTCGATTGAAGAGGCGGACGGAAGCCGAAAAACATTCGAGGACATTAAAGAAGGTATGGTTTTAAGTATTTACAAGTCGTTTGATAATCAATATATCAAGACCGTTATGTCATCTCTGAGCGCAGAGGGGAAAATTGAGAGTATGGCTCAAACCGATAAGGGAACCGAAATATATATCGGCGGAACGTTATATTTGCTGCCGCTGTCATCTGCGATCGCTTTGCCGAAAAGCGGAGATGATGTGAAACTGTATCTGGATTATAAAAGCCGCATTGCATATATAGAATACAGGAGCGGCAGCTCATCGGCCGTATACATTTACAAGGGTATTTATGACGCAAACGAGGATAAAGCAATTTTAAAGGTTCTTCATCAAAACGGTAAATGTATGAAACTGTACTGTTCGGACAAAGTAGCAGTTGACGGAGCGGTTAAGAAAAACATGGAAGATGTCATTGCGGCTTTGAATGAGGAAAGAAACGATAAAAATTCAAGCTTTAAACCGCAGATAGCGCTTATTACAATGAATGAAAATTCGGAAGTAACAAGTATAGATACGTCATATGTAAATCCCGACAGTGAAAAGCTTGATAATTCATTATCGGTAAGCATGCCTTACGGAGCATATACCTATAAATGGACAGGCTTTCTGGGAGGAAACGGAATTGTAAATTCAAGTACCGTTATATTCAGCGTGCCGGAAAAGTCAAAGCTGGAAACGGCTTCGGAGGACGAATTTCAAATAAAATCAAAAGCTGATTTAATTGATGCTACAGGCTATATGCTTGAAACATATAAAACAAAAGAACGCATAGGCTATGAGCAGTTAGCCGTTATGCAAAGTACCGGACAAGGAGGTGTGTGGGATTATAATGTACGTCCGTTCTTAGTTGATAACGTTGTAACAATGCTTAATTCCGATGAAGAGGCGGTAAGCGCATTGACGGGGTACAACAGTACAGAGCCGTCTGTTTTTATGGCAGGCGAGGGCGTATCGTTTGAGAATATCAAAAAGGGAATGCTTTTGAGAATTAAACAAAATGACAGAAAAGAGATTACAGATTATGAGATTTTATTTGACCCTAAAAATGATATTGACGAAAACGGCGAAATAAAAGACGATAAGAAAACAGACAGCCAATTCGGTCAGTCGTTCGGTATAGTAAGAGGCTATGTAAATGACGTTGTTGACGGAGTTATCAAAATCGGAAGAACTTCTCCGAATATGGCAGAACAGCTTGCTGATAAACAAGGCTCGCCAATTTTGATTTACGACGCTGATTCCAAAAGTATCTCCGCAGGAGATTTTACGGACGCAAGAACATATTATAAGGACGGAAACGACTGCTCAATTGTCATAATGCAAAGTTATCAAGGGACACCCAAAATGTTTGTGATTTACAAATAACAAGATAATGTTTATGCTGCGGATTGCAGCGGAAAGGAAGGTTAAAATGAAAACAAAAAAAATATTGAGTATTGTTTTATCAGTGACAATGCTTGCAGGCACTGCCGTGGCTGTAAGGGCTGAAAATGGGAATAATATTATTTATTCGGAAGATTTTAACGGTGATACCGCATTGGATTCAAGCTGGAATGCAAATGGAGGAGTTGTTGAAAATGATGTGCTGAAAATAAAGCAGGGAGGCTGGCCTCAGCTTAATTTTGCAGGCACGGCAGATTCTAAAATATATGAATTTTCGTACAGAATGAAGTTTGATACGGCAGGCGGAACAATGATGAATTATAACCGCGGAATGGATATTGGTTTCGGAACTGCCGTTCCCGGAACGGGAATAGGAAACTTTAAGAAATATACTTCAATAGATGATTTGGCGGATATAACGGGATTGAATGTGTGGTATACGGTTAAAGCAGAGTTCTGTACAGACGCTGTTCACAGATATATCAAGTATACAATACTTGATGAAAACGGACAGGAGTTGTATGCAGAAAAAGACAATAAAATATATAAGAACGGTACTGCGTGCGGTATGTTTGACAGTATATCGCTGAACAACCTGTGTTTTTGGAATAAGAATAATACGGGTAATGTGTATATAGACGACGTTGTATTAAAGGAGATTGGGGAAATTCCCGAAAGTAATGTAATTTTTGAAGAGCATTTCACGGATAATAAGTTTGATTTATCTTTGTGGGAACAGCAGGGAGCAGTGTTTGAGAATGATTCTATGGCTATACCGCAAGGGAAATATCCGTATTTGTACATTCCCGACGTAAGCGATAAGAACAGTGCATACAGACTTTCTTATAAAATCAAGGGAGTGACGAACGGAAACAATGTTAAGATTTACGGAGACAGAAGCTCAAACAGAGGATTTGGAGGCTATGACAGCAATTTAGGCTTTTCATTTAAAGCCCTGAATGTTAAGGATTATTCGGTTGAATATTCAACGGCGGATTATAATAATGAACAGTATACGGTTGAGGTTGATTTCTGCGAAAAAGAGGGCTTGCAGTATACAAGGTGGACGCTGAAAAATGAATACGGCGACGTTTTGTACAGAACAAAGGTAAACGGCTTATGGAACTCGGAAAAAGGAGAAACCGTAACGGACAGTATTTTCGGAAAGAGGATATGCTTCTGGAACAGCGGTTCAAACGAGTCAACTGTATATATTGATGATGTAAAGCTTGAAAATATCGGTTCAAGTATTAATTTTGAAGAGGATTTTGAGGTGTCCGATATTGAGGCGCTTTATGCGGACGGAAACGGCTGGAGAAGAAATGTAAACGGTTCTATAGAGGATGGTAAGCTGAAACTGCCTTGCGGTGCATATATTTATTTTGATATTGATAAGAGCAAGGACGCTCCGTATAAAATCAGCTATGATATTATGACAACAGGGGAGACCGAAACAACAGACGGTACGGCTTTGATAGTAAATGATAAATATTTGCTCGGAGCATATAACCCACTGGTTGGTTTGGACACATATAAGCATACGTTTGACGATGTAAATACAATTCCTGTTTCACAGGCGAACGGTAAATGGTATACTGTAACGGCTGAAATCAATGAAACAAAGGCAAACGGATATATGAAGTATACGCTTACGGATAAAGCTGAAAATAAGGAAGTCGGAAGTTATACTCTGCCGATGTTAAAGGACGAAAAGGATAATGCAATTGAAGAAAATGCAGGCGCTTTCTATTTCTGGAACAGAGGCGGAGCAGAGAATGTTACATACATTGATAATTTAAAGCTTGAAGAAATTGAACAGAAAATGTATATGACGTCTGTTACGGCTTTGGATTTGGCGGAAAACAGTCTTGAAATTACAGATAACATTACACCGCTTATAGGGAAGATTAATATACAGCTTACATCGTCTGTTGCCGAAGTAAACGGCATTTCGTTAAAAGCTGCCGACGGTACAGATG
>CAKSGG010000064.1 GCA_934454215.1 uncultured Clostridia bacterium | reverse complement strand
GTGGATAATGTAAATAATATTATTGCGGATGAAATAATAGGAATGAATGCGTTAAGCCAAAGATTTATTGATATGAAACTTATTGAGCTTGACGGAACGCCGAATAAATCACATTTGGGAGCTAATGCAATATTGGGAGTTTCTCTGGCAGTGGCAAAGGCGGCGGCAAATTCTCTGGGAATGTCACTGTACAGCTATATAGGCGGAGTGAATGCACATATTCTGCCGATTCCGATGATGAATATCTTGAACGGCGGAGCTCATGCAAACAATACGGTTAATATTCAGGAATTTATGATTATGCCGTTCGGTGCGGGCAGCTTTAAAGAGGGATTGCGCCAGTGCTGTGAGGTGTTCTATGCACTCAAAGGAATACTTTCCGATAAAGGAATGACAACGGCGGTAGGTGACGAAGGCGGTTTTGCTCCAAATCTTGAAAGCGATGAGGACGCATTAAAGCTCATAGTGGAAGCTGTAAAAAAGGCGGGCTATAAACCCGATGAGGATTTTAAAATTGCAATAGACGCCGCATCAACGGAGTGGGTTAATGAATCGGGGAGTTATACGCTTATAAAATCAAAGGAAACAAAAACTGCGGAGGAGCTTATAAATTATTGGGAAAAATTATGCGAAAAATACCCGATATTTTCCATAGAAGACCCGCTTGGTGAGGAGGACTGGGAAAACTGGCAGATTCTCACCGAAAGACTGGGTGATAAGGTGCAGCTTGTGGGAGATGATTTGTTTGTAACAAACCCCGAAAGACTGGAAAAGGGAATTGTGTCGGGTACGGCAAATTCCATATTGATAAAGGTAAATCAAATCGGAACGCTTACCGAAACGCTTAATGCCGTTGAAATGGCGCAGAAGAACGGATATACTGCTGTTATATCACACAGAAGCGGTGAAAGCGAGGATGCAACAATCGCACAGCTTGCCGTTGCGACTAATTCGGGACAGATAAAA
This sequence comes from uncultured Clostridia bacterium, assembly GCA_934454215.1. Taxonomy (GTDB): domain Bacteria; phylum Bacillota; class Clostridia; order UBA1381; family UBA1381; genus Ornithomonoglobus_A. The sequence goes on along the minus strand of CAKSGG010000064.1, from coordinate 17,554 downwards.
ACGGGAGCACCGTCAAGAACGGACAGAGTGGCAAAGTATAACGAGCTTTTAAGAATTGAGGAAGAATTGGCATATATAGGAAGTTATGGCGAGTAACTGTGAAAAATTATCATAAAAACGTGAAATAATGCAATTTACCTTTGCTTGTAAAAATGCTACAATAAAAATGTTAAAGAAATTCTTTAACATCTCTCTCTTTTAATAATATTAAAAAAACGCCGAAAGGCGTTTTTTTAGTTGCTAATATTGCTTCAATGCCCTTTCGGCATTTCGGCGTGCGTCACGCTTGGCTATGTCGTTTCTTTTGTCGTACAGCTTTTTACCCTTTGCAACCGCAAGGGAAACCTTTACGAGTGAGCCTTTCAGATATACCGAAAGGGGAATAAGAGTAAGCCCGTCCTGCTTGATTTGACCTATCAGCTTTCTGATTTCCTTTTTGTGCAGTAAGAGCTTTCTTGCCCGCAGCGGGTCTTTGTTAAATATATTTCCCTTTTCAAAGGGCGATATATTCATGCCCTTTATAAAGACTTCTCCGTTATCGACAGACGCATAAGCGTCTGTAAGATTAACCTTTCCCTCGCGAACCGATTTTACTTCCGTTCCGAAAAGCTCTATTCCGCACTCGATTGTTTCAAGGATAAAATATTCGTGACGTGCTTTTTTATTTTGCGATAATACCTTTATGTTTGTAGCAGCCATAGCCGCACCAATCCTTTCCCTATGGAATTATACTCTTTCAAAAACAGGTATATTATCTGTTTCAACTTCAAACCAGCCGTTATTTACAGGCTTCTTTGTCCAATAATCTACCCAATTTCCGTCGGGAAGATACACTTTTCTGCCTTTTTGTCCGACAAGTATAGGCGCAACGAGAAGATTTTTACAGAACATATACTCATCGTCAATATTATATGTTTCTTTGTCGTCCGTATAGTCCATGACAAGCGCACGCACAGGCGGCTTACCGATGTTTTTGTATTCGCCGAACGCTTCTTTTAGCATAGGCACAAGCGATTTACGAACCTTTAAAAGCTCTCTTACTTCATCTTCGCAGTCAAATTCAAGCCACGGAGCGTCGGGGCAATACCATGCGTTTATAAGACACTGAACAGAGAAAACGGTCGTCTGCAATCTGCGCAGTAATTCTTCCTTGCTGTGAGCGTCTCTAAGCTCGGGAGTCCATAAAATACCCGAAAAGCCTGAATTTACCGTACCTGTTACAAAGTCCTTGTGGTCATACAAATCGCTGTAAAGCACAAACGGATAGCTTGCCGAAAGTGCTCCCGCATTACGTACCTCCGAAAGTGTGGGCTTATCGCCGAGAGCCTTCATAATAGTCTGCATATACAATACGCCGAACATACTGTGATACTGTTCACCGTCCATACCCGACGGAAATTCGGTACAATTCGGAAAGCTCCAGTCGCTTACATAATCACTGCTGTCACATTCGTCCAGCTTAAAGCCGTCTATGCCGAGTGAAACAAGGTAATCTCTGTGGTGCTTTGCAAATATTTCCTGTGCTTTTTCAGTGCCGAAATCGGGAATAATACCCTGCCATACCTCAAAATCTCCGCTGTAGTCATGCAAGCTGTCATAAATCGGCGAAGTGGAATTAACAAAGGCGTGTTCCCAAAGGTTAATATGATAGCCCATTTCCGTTAGCTTGCCTGTAACCTCTTTATAGTTGGGGAAACGCTCCTTATCCCAAAGATACGAGCATGAATAACTGCTTGACTGCCAGCCGGGTTCAAGACCGATTATATCGCACGGAATGTCATTATCTCTGAAATATTCTGCGGTTTTGATAATTTCGTTTCCTGTGTATTTTGCATAGCAGCGGTACAAAACGCCGAGCCCCCATTCGGGAACATCGCAGCCGCCGCCCGAAAGCATATTGTACTGAGATACTATATCGGTGATTGTATTGCCCTCAAAAATATAAATGTCAACTCCCTTTGCAACGGGGATTTCTATTGCCATAACGGTAGTTTCCTTTAAACCGCATTTTTTATATAAATCCTCTGCCGTAGCAATAATCGTATTGTTTTCGACAGGCTCTCTGTGCTTGTTTTTTCCGTAGCCGCAGCTTACCTCAATATATCTTGCGGTATCAATATAAATTCCGTAACCGTTTGTCGTAACAAAAAACGGAACGGGAGCGTGGCTGTCGCCTGTGTATGCAACGGGGTCGGAGTTTACCCTAAGCTGAAGATTATGCCCCTTGTGATTAAATCCCTTTAATTGCAGGCCGAATCCGTATACCTCTTCGCCAAATTCCAGAGGAAGCTCCAAAAGACAGCCTCTTGAGGTTGTTTTAAACGAAATTTTACTTTCGTCATATTTTATCGGCGTTTCGGTATAATTAAAATTTTTACAGTAAATTGACGGAACAATTTTTTCGGGTGTTCCGAATGTAAGCTTTTTCATAAATGACTATTCCTTTCCAAAAAGTATTGTAAAAATTATAACACATTTTTGAAATTCAGTCAACCGCTATAACAGAAAAAAATTAAAACGGCGATTTTTTACTGCGGTACAAAACTTGGACTAAATGTACAAAATACCACATTGTCTTGAATACTGAATTTTGGTATAATTACGAATGTAAAATAAGATACGGGAGGAAAGGCAGAGACAATTATGAGACAAATCAAAACGGCAAAGAAGAAAAAAACAGGAAATTGGGAAATTATTTACCGTAACAGGTATATTTACCTGATGACGGTACCTGTAATTCTGTGGTATTTAATTTTCGCATATATTCCGATGTACGGATTAACGCTGGCTTTTAAAACGTTTGAACCGGGGGGCGTTATAAAATATATGTTCGGCGGAAAATGGGTCGGACTTGAATATTTCGGGCAGATAATGAGCGACCCTCTGTTTTACAGGGCAATAAAAAATACGCTGATTATAAGCGCTATGAAACTGTCGGTATCATTCCCGTTCGTAATATTTCTTGTTATGCTTTTGAATGAACTGAAATTAAAAAGGTTTAAAAAGCTGACGCAGACAGTTATGTACTTACCGCATTTCTTTTCGTGGGTTATAATCGGTGCAATTATGGTACAATTGCTTTCGACGAACGGCGGAGTTATTCCGAATGTAATGGCTAAATTCAACGGCGGCGAAAAGGTAAGCCTGCTTACATCGGAGGGGGCGTTCAGGTGGATTCTTGTTATATCAAGCCTTGTAAAGGAAATGGGCTGGAGTACGATAATTTATTTATCCGCAATTGCGGGAATACCGTCGGAATTGTATGAGGCGGCATCAATTGACGGAGCGTCAAGGTTAAGACGTGTATTTTCAATAACACTGCCTTGTCTTATGCCAACCATAATGACTATGCTTTTGATACAGATAAGCTATATGATTAACGGAGATTTTGACCAAGTATACATACTTTACAATTCGTCGGTATATAACGTTGCCGATATTATAGAGACATATTTATACCGAATAGGTCTTACAAGCGGAAAATTCGGACTTGCAACGGCGATGGGACTTGTCAAGGCGGTAGTAAGTATATTAATGCTTTGGATGGCAAACGGCGCAAGCAAGCGGATTACGGGCGAAACTTTATGGTAAGGGAGGAATTGGAATGAAAGAAAAAAATACATGGTTTGATGCGGTGAATGTGATATTCATATTGCTTTTGACGGTGATTTGCTTTTATCCGCTGTGGTATGTGCTTGTAATATCGTTTTCCACATCAAAGGGCTATTATGAAAGTACATATCATTTGATACCAAATTCATTTACATTGCAGAGCTATCAGAGAATCATACAGGAAAAGACAGTTTTCAGAGCGTTTGCAATATCCATAAAAACAACGGTTCTCGGAACGGCGGTATCCATGCTTTTAACCGCCATGGGAGGATATGTTTTTTCAAAAAGCGAATTGCCCGGAATGAAGAAATTATATAAGCTTGCAATATTTACAATGTATTTCAGCGGCGGAATGGTTCCGATGTATCTGCTTGTTAATACGCTTAATTTAAAAAACACTGTCTGGGCGCTGATTTTACCCGGAGCAATATCTACATTTAACGTGATTTTGGCAAGAAATTATTTTTTGTCCCTGCCGAATGAGCTTGAAGAATCGGCAAAGATTGACGGTGCGACAGAGGTTCAGATTTTTTATAAAATAATAATACCGCTTTCAATGCCGATACTTGCAACGCTGACATTATTTTATGCGGTAGGCTACTGGAACGACTATATGAAAGCTTTGCTTTATATATCCGATGAGAGTAAATTTACGCTTCCGCTCGTTATACGTTCGCTGCTGACACAGGCGGCAAACCCGATTGCAAGTGCAAATGCAACGACGAGGAGCGAAGTATTTAAAGAAGGTATGAATATGGCTACGGTAATAGTTTCGATTGTTCCGATACTTATTATATATCCGTGGCTTCAGAAATATTTTGTGGGTGGAATTATGATTGGCGCTGTAAAGGGCTGATTAAAATATAAATTTTTTATGAGGAGGATTTTATTATGATGAAGAAAAAGGCAGTGGCTTTGGTATTGGCGGCAGGACTTTCGGCAGGTATGCTGTCGGGCTGCGGAACAGGTAACGGGGATTCAAAAAATACGGATGAGCTTCCCGAAATAACTACGTATATGCCGTATTTTAAATTAGGCAATGCACAGTGTATAGCTGATGAAATCGGTAAGCTTGCAGGTGTGAAATTCAATCCGCTTTCGAGCGCAGGCTCAAGCGAGGGCGTACAGCGTTCGGCGCTTATTGTTACAACGGGAGAGAAGGTTAATTGGGTAAATATTGATACTGCACAGCCGTTTAAGCAATGGGGAGAAGAGGGCGTTGTAAATAATTTACAGCCGTATATAGAAAAATATAAGGACGAATTGCCCGTATTGAATATGATAGTAAACGACCCCATATTTAAAGGTTTCAAAGGTTCAAACGGTGAAATTTACGCAATTCCCGAAGTGAATTATGTTACCAATTCGGCGCTGAGAATGAACAAGGCATGGCTTGAAGAAATCGGTGCGGAAACACCGCAGACGCTTGACGAGATTACTGAGATTTTAAGGAAATTTAAGAGTGTAGCATCAAAAGAGGACAGCGCCGTTCCATATTCGGCAGGCAGCTTATCGGATTTTTCATGGGTTTTCTATGCTTACGGAGGCAGATTGTATTCGGGAGGATATCCGAAATATTATGAAAAGGACGGAGAATTTTTGCCGTACGATATTTCGGACATGAATAAAGAGGCTTTGAAATATGTAAGAAATCTTTATCAGGAAGGACTGGTAAATGAGGACTGGCAGATATTGAGTACTACGGGTACAGACTCGCACAACAATTTTGTAAGCGGTAAAGCAGGTATGATTTTCGGTGCAGGCGGAACAGACGAGGAACTGTATCAAAACAAGGGAACGGTTTCGGAATGGCTTCCGGCGCCCGAGGGCCCGACGGGAATAAAATCATACGGCGGCGAAGCGCCTTATTGGCTATTCGGAGTAATTCCGTCAAGCATAAGCGAGGAAAAGGATATTTATAATACTCTGAAATTTATTGAATGGATGCACAGCGAAGAGGCAAGAAAGCTATGCTGTTACGGAATAGAGGGCAGACATTATGAAATGAAAGACGGAAAAATTGACTATACGGCGCATAAAGAAAACATGGACGCAGATTTTGGTATAGGTCAGAACTCTAATTTTGAATGGGGCTGGGTATCTCCGTACAAAGGAGCATTAGACCCGAAATACGGTACGGTTTCGGAGGCGGTTGCAAATATCAAGCTTTTTGAGGTAGTCAAAAAAGAGCCTGTTGATGAAAATTATATGGAATACATAAAGTTTATGTCACAATGGATTGAGCCTTATAAATATTCGTCATATATAAATGATGACTTGAAATTTACGGCAAATGCAGCCATTGAGCTTACGGATAAGTTTTATTCGCAGGCAATTACAAGCAAATCCTTTGATTTCGACAAGGAGTGGGAGAAATTTAAGGAGCAGTACATGAATGAATATAAGGGTAAGGAATGTTTGGAGATATTCAAAAAGATAGCAGAGGAAACGGAAAGTGAAAAATAATATTATAAAATTGTGTATAGCGGCTGCCGCCGCAGCGGCGCTGACATCTCCGTACACTTTTGCGGAGGGTTTTGAATTTGACGTTGATGCGTCAAATTCAAGGTTCAGCGATGAATATGAGCCGTACTATCCTATGATAACGGCGGCGCAAAAAACAACGGAGCAGATATATAATGAAACAGCGCCGACAAAGTATGAGCTTACGCCGTTACAGAAACAGACAAGAATGGCAGTAATAGATATGTACAGAAAAGCGGGTTTTGATATATCGTGGGGTGTGAATAACATCGGAGATACATCACGCTTTGAGGCGGATAAGCCCGGCACATGGTCAACAAAAACTCCAAAGCCGCTTGAGGGTAATTATGAGCAATGCTTTTCAATTGATGCGTGCTGGAACAATAAAATTCCGATGGATTTCCCAAAAGTGGAATTGCCGAGAGAGGTATTTTCGTGGGGGAATTTTATGTTCGGAACGATAGGTTCTGCAAAAAAGCAGGGCGGAAACGGCACGGGAATACCTGTTATAGTCGGCAAAAGCACGGATTCAAAGAAAACGTTTGCCGATAAAGAGAGTGCTGATTCTCAGATAAGAAAATTATACAGTTTCAGAGCGCCTGATGATTTTGCCGATTATCTGAATACAAACACATCTTCCGACCAGCACGCTATTTTTATAGATGACGAAATAAAAATGGGGATTCATACATGGCAGTCATGGGCGGCGAATACATGGGTTCCTTACGGATTCGGCGGAACTCTTCCCGATTATGACTTGAGATGCAGATGCGCTTCAAATATTTTCAGACTTGACGGAATAGGAGCTGACGGCAGAGCGGGAGTGTATGCGGTACAGGTTCCGGCACTTGGCTTTACCGTAAAGCCGTGGGATTTGCAAAACCCCGATGAGGAAATACCTCATGCGATAGCAGGAGCGGTTAATCCGCTGTTTTCGGGCAGAATATATCCCGCAACAATCAGTGACGCAGGTGCGCCCGACGCATCTGATGGAAATGTGGGTGCGCTTGTTGAGGGAGGCGTGGTAAGGCTTGACCCTGAAATAGATTTAAAAAGTCTGCTTGATAAGGGAAAATTGAGCGTGCCGTGCTATAAGCTTTTAAAGTGCATACAGGATTACGGCTTTTATAATCTTGATAAATGCAGCAACAGCGCTCAGCACGGAGTTTTGATATATACAAGCACAAGCCCGTCGGATTGGAGAAATTCAAGTGATTCAAGATACAATGTTCCGTATAAAAACGGGACTCAGGGTATTGACAGCGTTACTGCCGAATTTGAAGCGTTTTTTAACAATGATGAGTTTTTCGGCTTGGAGGAAGCGCCTAAACTGTATGCCACGATACCCAATGTAAAATATGCAAAGCTTGATATAAACGGCGACGGAGTAATAGACAGAAATGATGAAAAGCTTGTAAAAGAAAATATGGATAAGCCTGTGAATGACACAAATAAAGCCTGTGATGTAAACTGCGACGGAAAAATAACGGGACGTGACGCTGAAATTTATTATAATTATTTTAACGACAAGGGTCAGCATTCATTTATATACTACAATGTGAATGTTGAGGAATGTGATAAAGATATGGGCAGCGTTATAGTTGCGGCGGATTATATAGGCAGAAAAAATGAAAATACAACCCAGGTTAAAGAGGGGGCGGAAACGTCTATTGCGGCAATTCCGAAACCCGGATATGAATTTGATTGCTGGACTGATGATTTTGAAGGAATAACGGAGCAGGCAGTTCAGGTTAAAATGGATAAAGATTATAACGTGGGCGCAAAATTCAAAAAGAAAGAAACATATTCGTTTACAGTTACCGCTGAGGGCGGCGGAAAGGTTGAATGCTGTATTGACGGTAAGAATTACGGAGAGCCCGAAAAGGAATACGGTAAAAATACGCTTGTGAAATTAAGAGCCGTTCCCGACGACGGATATACATTTATCGGCTGGGAGGGCAGTATTGAGGGGATTTCAAACACTGCGGAGTATGTTGTAACCGATAATACGAATATTAAAGCAATATTTACAAACAGCGGATATACCGAAAAATACAATGCCGATGACTGGGAGGCTGTAAACATCAAAACTGACGTTTCATTTGATGAAAAATCAAAAAGAATTAATTTCGGCTTTGCGAATTTTCAGAAATCATCAATGATATTCAATAAATCAATTCGCTTCGATGACGGCTATACATTCTATGTGCGGATAGATAACAGTATCCCGCTTTTGGGAGACGGTAACGGCGGAAAAATAATTTTTGATTATACGGACAGCAAAAATTATTATTATATCAGCATCATGGGCGGCGGAAAGATAACAATGGGTAAAGTGTATAACGGTATTACAAGTACAATAAGAAGTTATGTTAAAGAAAGAAAATCAAACGGCGTTGCGTTTGACAGATACCCGATTGATATTAAGGTAACACGTACAAAGGAAGGCCGTATCACCGTTGACGGATTTAAAAATAATGCAAAATTAACATATTTTGATAACATAAAAGAAACAACGTTCAGCGGGGGTATGATAGGTGTAGGCTCTGTTAATCACGGATTTTTGAATTTTTCAAATATTGCGGTTATTCCGGCAGAGGAAAATAATTGACGGGAGGTTTAGTATGTTTTTTAAAAGAGGTTTGGCGGCAATTACTGCGGCGGCACTGTGGCTGTCATGTATGGGCGGACTTGCATTTGCGGAGGAAAAATCACCGATAAAAAACGATTATATATTTTCATCGGACATTTCAAGCATTGAGGATTTTAATGTGCCGAGCGGATACAATCTTTCGGATGCGGAGGGAATAAATTATTCTGCGGTAAATTCTTCGGCGGTTGTTACAAAATCCAATACCACGGGTGACGACTTTTTGCTTGAGGGGAAAATTTATAAGCTGTTCAATGAGGCGCGTATATTCTTTAATTACACTGACAGTAACAATTATACGGAAATAAACATAGGTACTAAGGTCAATATCAGTGAAATTGTCGGAGGAAACAAAACGGAAATATGCTCCGCAAGCGTTAATTTTGATACAAACTGTACGTTGCTTAATTATAAAGTGTACAGAGAAAATTCACGCATTAAATTAGTGCTTAATAACAGAGTTGTTTTTGACGGAGTGACCGATAATATATCAACTGACAGCAGATACGGCGCAGGATTCAGATATGCCATAGGGTACATAAACAGTATCAGATTAAGCGATTTGCTCAATGCCGAAAGTGAAAACATTTCGGGGAATGCAATCGGCGTAAATGAAAGCATTAATATTTCTTTTAATTATTCATTAGATGAAACCACGGTGAATACCGATAATATTTATATATCGGACAACGGCGAAAAAACGGATTTGGCAGAGGTGCTGTTAATTGATGATAAAAATATTACAGTCAAGCCTGTAAAAGAGCTTGAATATTCGCATGATTATTCCGTTGTAATAACAAAAGATGTTTTTATAAGCGGATATAAGCATGGATTTGCATTTGATAAAATAATTAATTTCACGACAGAACCGTACCCGTTTAGAGCTGAACTGAAAACGGAAATCCGTAACGGTCAACAATACGCATGGGTGGAATTTGAAAACAATTTTTACAGTGAAAAAGATGTTGTTATCAGAATAACGGCGGCAGACGCAGACGGAAATACGCTGTATACTTTTTTACCGCAGAAATTAAAGGTAACGGTGACGGGGCAAAAAAGCGATGAAATAAAAATCCCCGCTGACGGTAAAATAGCGGATATAGCTGCCTATGTTTGGGACAACGATATGCACAGAGCTTTTCCGCAAATAACATCTTATCCCGATTGCGGCGGATTTGTACCCGAAATAATTGTAAAGGGCAGTAAGGTTGAAATATCGGGAATCCTGCCGTCGGAAAATTCAAAGTCTTCGGTTACTTTTCTGCTGGGAAATGTAAACGAAAGCTTGACGGAAGATTCAGAGTTTGGCAGAATAGCAGAGATTGTAAGCGATGAAAACGGAAAATTTTCAATAGTATTCGATATGCTTGACAGCAGTTCGGGAGATTATGAATATATGATAGGCGGCGACGATTTTGAAAAGCCGTATAAGAGTATATTCTATTATGCGTCCGTTGATGATAAAAACGGGATAGTGAAATATATAAATGACGTATTTTCTGATTCGGAGCTGCCGGAAAGTGAAAAAACGGATAAAGCGGCTCAAAAGCTGAATGAGTCCGAAAAGCTGTTGTCGCTTAATTCGCAGTTATATAAAAGCGTATCAAAAAACAGTATTGCCGAAATCCTGCTTGATATGTATTCAAAAACGCCTTTTAATGAAAATGACGGTGCATATGAATTTACGGCGGCTGTAAATGAGGCGTGTGTTATATCTGCATATAATGACGGAAATATCGGAGCTTTAACAGACGGGAATTTCAATTTTAAAAACAGTGACATTTACAGCTTTAGCGAATTTGATAAAATACACGGGACGACAGCAAATGAAATTTACGAAAAATCAGATGCATCGGTACGTGAGAATATTTTAAAAAGCATTATAAATAAAAGCTGTAAATCAATTTCCGAAATACACAGAGAATTTGTGAAAGCCGCTGTCATTTGGGGAATAAAAAGCGGAAGCGATATAAAAACCGTATTAAATGATAATTCTGCATTTTGCGGAATGAATCTAAGCGGTTATCTGAATTTGAAAAATACGGCGGATATTGATTCAAAAATATTAAGCGAAGAATTTTCTTCGGTTGATGAGCTTGAAAAAATTATAAATGATTTAATATCACAGCTTGACCCGTCAGTGGAAAAATACGGATTTTTAAATACCGAAGATTATATTGTGTTAAACCGAAATGACGGTATATGCAGCTTTAAGCCCGATAAGCTGACGGTTAATGAGGTTTCGACAATAGGGCTGATTACAAAAGAAAAATATTCGGCGCCGATTGAAATTTCGGTGGGAATGCAAAATTCATTTAATCAAAGAAGTACGATTTTTGCATATGCCGACAACAAAAATTACTGTACGCTTAAATTTGACAGTCAGCTTATTCTGACCAAAACAACAGACGGAAAAACCGAAGAAATAGCACGGTATGAATCACCTGTGGACGGTTTCGGATATAAAAGAACGGAAACGAAAATTGTAATAAAAAGCGGCGGAAAAATTGATATTTATTTGATATACGGCAAAAACACGTTTACGATTGCACAAAACGTCACAGATGAGGCATTTGCAAGGAGCGGAGGATTTGGCGGTCAGCTTATAAATACGCCGGGAGTATTCGACATGATACAGGCTAAACATTATCTGACGGTTGAAAAAACAAATGCGGATTCAACGGAATTTAAAGTGGGAGATAATGCTGAATTTGAATTTAATTACGAGATAAATCCGCTGACGGCAAATGACGAAAGCATAAGCGTTACGGCCTCAAACGGCAATGCGATACCTTTTACATCAAAGGCTGACGGCAGAAAGCTTGTATTGAATTTTACGGAAAGGCTTGACTATAAGAGCGAATACAAGATAACCTTTAATGAAAAACTGCATTTTAAGGCAAGAGATACGGGAATACTTGAAACGGAGACATACAGCTTTAAAACGGAAAATCCTCCCGTAAATATAACCGAATTATACGCAAAGAACAAAAACGGAAATATTATATACAAAGAAAATACGGATATTTTAAACGGAGAAATCAGCGGCGGACTTAACGGCGATATTGATGTATATGTCAGGCTGAAAAGCAAGCTGAACGCTCCCGATGCGGTATTACTGATTTCTTTGAAAAACGGAAACGATACGATAGCGGTAAAAAAAATAAGCTTGCCGCTTAGTGCCGGTACGGAAGGATATGCGGGTGAAAATGACGTCTCCGCTGCCGAGACCACTGCGGCAAGTTTCCCAAATGTGCCGAACGGAGCAAGGATAGAATATGTTATTCTAAATTCGGAAAACGATATGAATTTGCTTTATCCGTACGGCGGAGAGGAAAACGCTTTACAAAACAATTCGGAAATGAAATGTATTGTAAACGGGAATTTGATAAAAGTATTCGGAACTACGGACAGAAAAATATCGGGAGAATATGTAAGCGTAATTATGTATTCGTCCGATAACGACATTGTAAGCTTTTCGACAACGAAGTCTTACGGTAACGGTGAATACACGGCGGAATTTTCGGGGAATTTCAGCTCCGATACATATAAGCTTGCCGCAGGAGGACGTGAATTTAATTCTCCGATTTATCGGAATATTAAAATAACAGCGCCCGATGATAAGAAAGCTGTAGTTCGGAAAATAAATTCCGCAAAAAGTGCCGATGAAGTATATGATATTCTGAATGAGTACGGCTCGGCTCTGAATTTTGACATATATAAAAGGTTCGGAACGGACAATCCTTATAATATTATAGATAAGCACGAGCTTGCGGAGTTAATATACGGAAATACCTTTAAAGAAGATGACGGCGGTATTGAAATAAACGAGTTTACCGCAGAAAATTCAGCGGTATGCGCATATAATCAAAGTCTTGAAAAGTATCTTTATGACGAAAACGGAGAAATGCTTTTGAAGGATATACTGGACTTTGCGCAAACGGATATAAACGGTATAAACGTATATGAATTTTATTCGGCTGAAATTACGGAAAAGGGTAAAAAGCTTATAAGAAACGGGATTTTGGGCGGCTCCTGCAAAAGCAAGGCCGACCTGCTGAAGCTTTTTGCGGAACAGACGGTTATACATTCGATAAATAACTTTAACAGTGACGGGTACGGTCATATTAACGGACTGCTGAAAAATAACGGTACATATACGGGATTGTATTTATCCGAATATAATAAGCTTTCCGATACGTCCGCTGTTGATATGGAAATATACCGTGCAGATGTGAAGTCAATTGAAGATATAAATAAAATTCTGAAAAATATCAAAATTGAAAGCAAGCCGTCAGGCGGAGGCGTAACAACGGGTTCAAGTACGAAAAACAATAATAAAACGTCAAGTATTTCCGTTCCCGACAAGACGGAAAGCAAAAGGTTTATTGATTTGGAAAATGTTCCGTGGGCAGAGAATTCGATTAATGCGCTTGCAGACAGAGGGATAATATCGGGAAGAGAAAACGGCGTTTTTGACCCGAACGGTATGATAACCAGAGCGGAGCTGGCGAAAATAATCGTATCTGCATTTGATATAAAAGCCGATACCGAGGAACTGCCGTTTGACGATATTGACAGCGGCTCATGGGCTTACGGCTATATAAGGCGGGCTTATGCGGCAGAAATTATAAACGGAGTTGATAAAAACCGTTTTGCTCCGAATGATTTTGTCACAAGGCAGGACGCAGCGGTAATGATTTACAGAGCGCTGAAAAACGGTGCTGAAACGGATAAAAATATTCTGAATAAATTTTCGGACAGAAATAAAATCAGTGCATATGCTGAAACGGCGTTAAGCTTTATGGTTGAAAATAAGCTGATAAGCGGAATGGACGGTAATACAATTGCACCGCTTGAAAAGAGCAGCAGAGCACAGATTGCGGTGTTGGTATACAGGGCAATCGCAAAGGAGGAATAACGTGAAAAACAGATTAATATGCGGAATAATGACCATTGTATTTATTCTGATGCAAATGACTGCGGTTATTGCCGAAGAAACTTTGCTTGATGTTAAATTTACAAGTCAATCGGAAAAGCTTGACGGCTGGAAACTGCCTGACGGGTATTCGGTGACTGACGACGGAATTATTGCCGAAAGCAAGGATTCGTTTTTAATGTATGAAGGTGCAGAGTTTAAAGACAAGTATGAATTTTCATTTGAATTTAAGCTGCCGTATGTGTCAACGGCAAACGTTATGTTCAACTATAGGGACACTAAAAATTATCAGATGATTGCAATTTATCCGCAGGAAAAGAAAGCGGTTTTGCAGAACATGAAGGACGGATACGCCAAGCGTATTGACGAGCAGCCGTCGGAGCTTGAATTTAAGGCGACTCAGTGGTACAAAATCAGAATAATATCAAACGGAGGAAAATGCGTGAGCGCATATGTTTCCGACGGTAAAACCGAATATACATTGTTTGATAACAGCTATTGCGAAAGCGGAATTGAATCGGGCTTTGTCGGGTTTAATTCAGTGTCAAACACTTTGGCGTTAAAGAATTTTAAGGTTGTAGGATTGTGGGCAGCAGACGCCGTAAAGCCTCCCGAGCCTACGTCAAAGCCCGATTCCGATACAGTTCTGAAAACAAAAGAGCCTGTTGAGGGAATGTATGATGACAAGCTTCTTGATTTTGTCATATCACTCGGCTTGATTTCGGATAAATACAGAGCGAATGGCTGGAATTACCTGACGGAAACGGAGTATGCGGAGGTTATGAAAAGGCTCGGCGTAAATGCCGATAAGGGAGATAAAAACGTAAGCCTTTCAAAAGGATATAATGATATTATAAAGGCGTTGGGCTACTCGTCCGCTTTAAAGGATTATTACAAGACGGATATTATAAACCGTTTGAGAAAAGGCGCAAAAATAAAAGACAGCGATTATATGACATATCATGATTTGGCACGTCTTTTATATAATTCGCTTGAAGAAGAGGTATTGATAGCCGACGGTACTGAAAGCGGATATATTAAGTACAATACATATAAAAACAGAACACTTCTTACGGAAGTCCTCAATATGGATTATACGGAGGGACAATGTACCGACAATTCAATATCGTCATTAACGGGCGGCAGTGCTCTTGCCGATAATTTGATTTTAATTGACGGCGTTGTTATGAAATACGATACGGATTTGAAAACGCTGTATGACCTTTTGGGAAGATATGTAAAGGTATATTACAGAAAACTCGACGATGTTCACCGATATAATGAAGTGCTATGGGTCGAGAATGATAAGCGTGAAACGGTATTAACGGTAAATGCCGAGGATTTTTCGGACTACAGTGATTACACAATTCGGTATACAGAGAAAAATAAAAAGAAAAAACAGTCCTTTAAGCGTGCCGCTCCTTTGGTATATAACGGAAAAGCGGTAAAAAACTATGATAAAAGCATTTTTGATATAAAGAACGGCGAAATAAAGCTTATAGGCTGCGGCAGCGAATATGATACAGTTTTAATAACCGAATATGAGGATTTTGTAATAGACTCCGTAAATGCACAAACACAGAAAATATACAGTAAGGTCAATTACAGGTATAACAAGGAAAAAACGTATGAGCTGTCAATTCCCGATGATGTTCGGTGGGAAATAAGCTCGGAAAGCGGAAAATTAAAAATCGAGGATTTAAAGGCAAACGATATTTTGTCGGTTATAAAAAATGAAGAATTGATAATAATTGCGCTGAGCCGTAAAATTATTGCCAACTTTGAAATAAAAGAGGTTGAAAAAAATGACGGCGTGATTACCGTAAGGGGAAATGACTCTGAGGCAAAAATCAATGAGTATGAAATTTCATCTTATTGCAGTGATTCGGGAATGGTTAAGGAATTTACGCCCGGAATGACAGTGGATTTATATGTAAATGTGTTCGGCAGAGGTGTGTGGGCGGTTCAGACCGCAAATCAGGCGATGCTTACGGGCTGTCTTGCAAGGGTATACACGGACGAAGTGGGAGAAAATCTGACGTTATGCGTTTTTCAGACCGACGGAGTAAGAAAAAAATATCAGACTGCCGATAAGGTTTCTCTTTTGGATTCAAGCGGAGAAAGAAAAAATGTAAAAGAATCGGAGTTATATAATATCCTGAAAAATAAAAATGAAATAATTACATATTTATTGAATGATAATGATGAAATTGTTTATATTGAGCTGCCGGGCGACGGCTATTTGCCGATGAGGGCGAACAGCATATCAAAGCTTGCCGACGATGAAATGAAATTCAAAATCGGCGAGTCGTTTGCGGGAAAATATTTTTTCAATGACGGAGGAATAAGCTTTTTTGCGGTAAATGAGAGCGAAAAGGATAATCTTGATAAATATTTTATAGCAAACACATGGAGCTTGGCAAACAGCAGTACATATAAGGTAAAAATTTACGGCACTGACAATGATATGTTTGCAAAATATGCAATTCTTTACAACATGTATACAAATGCTTTTCCGTCAAATTCGTCAAAAACTGCGGTTGTCACGGGAATGACGACAGGTATTTATGATGATGAGGTATGTACGTTTATAAATGCCTATAACGGAACCGATATTACGCTGTATGCTGATTCAGAGGTGGTTGAGAATGCCGCAGACCCGTTTTCGTATGCAAAGGACGAAACGTTTAAAAAGAGAGGTTTAAACAAAGGGGATATTATAAGATATACAACCGACCCGACAACAAAGAAGGTTACTAAAATAATAGTAATTTACAGCCGAACCGAAAACAATCCGATAAGCGGAGAAAAAGGGTGGATTGTCGGTTCGGACGGAGTGAAGTCGGGGGACACGGTAAGGACAAATCCTTATTGTTTTCAGGTAAACAACGACTATTTATCATTCCGCAAAAATGAATATCTGGCTGATTTTGATTCATACAGTCAGTTCAGAGTAACATACGGAAGCGTAGTACGGTTTGTAAACGGAGTAATGGAACTGACAACGGAGGATTTATCGTTAAGAAACGGAGACTATGCTCCTTTAAATGAAGATGATTACTATGTGTTCAGAAAAAAATTCAGCAGTGATTCTTCAATTATGATAAATGCAAACAAGGTAAATGAAAATGTGAATGTAACATCGGCAAAGCAGGCTGATATACAATCATATGAAACGGCAGGAAATACGTGTACAAAATTTTTGTATATACAAAACAATTATAACAGTGTAATGTTTTTTATCAATCAAGATAATTAATATATTTTAAATTTTAAGGAGGAAACAAAAATGGCAAAAACAATGTTGAAAAAATTGGCGGGAGCAGTGGTTTTGGCTGCAATGGCATTGCAGAGCGTATCTGTATTTGCGCAGGAGGCGGCAATGACATTTTCAATTCCGTCGGAAACCCTTGCGGAATTGAACATACCGACAGACGATGATGAAAAAATGGAAGTATTGCTTAATTCTCTTAACGGTGTGGGCAGTGACGGAGAAAGCGTTGAAAGAAGCAGTGATTTGTGCGGCTGGAAAATCATAAGACACAACACGAACAGAAATTGGACAAATGAAATACATCATAAGAATGACAGTGCGGGAAAGTATTTATCATTGGGAATAATTAATGACCCTGCAATTGCGAGAATTTCAAATAATGAAATGATTTCGGGGCTTGACCAACCGTTTGAGTTAAGCTATGACGCTGCTCTTGAATATCATTTGGAGGTTTATGTGGGTCAGGTAAAGTCCTTCGGAGATGAAGAAGATGACTATTATAAAATATACTACAGGTATGACGGAGCAAACAATAAAAACATCGCAGAGCTGACAAGAGTAACATCGGACGGCGTTATTGCAACGGATACAAAGG
>CAKSGG010000063.1 GCA_934454215.1 uncultured Clostridia bacterium | reverse complement strand
ATTAAGGCGGAACTTCAGGCTCAGTTGGACGAGTGGCTTAAAACAAACCAAAAATAATAAAGGCTTAAAAAAAATATAAGGAGTGAACCGAATGAAAAAAATATTCTCATACATATTGTGTATTTGTATGATTACCGTTTCATGCGCATATACGGCGGCTGCGGCAGAAATTCCGCAGCCTGCCGCAGAATACCTTTTTGACAGCGACAAGGCTGTAAATGCGGCAGATGAAAACACATATATTATAAACCCAAAGCTTGTAAAGGATTACGAATATGATACGGGCTATTATATTCAGCCCCAAAAGGGAAATGCGGCGATTAGCGATTTGGGTACGGAGCTTGCGGCTCTTGCAGGCGATAACTTTACGGTGGATATATGGTTCAAAAACGATTCTTCCGTCGGTAATGCCGAAAGAAGAGTTATGTCCGTTGCAGATAAGAAAACATATTACTTTATGCTCGGGCTTGACAATAACAGAATGTATGTGTGCGTTTCCTATACAAATGAAGACGGAAAGAACATATTGGCTCACTACAAAAGTGATTTGATTGTCGGAAACGGCTGGAATCATGCGGCATTTTCGTTTGACCGAAGTGCAGGCGAGCACGGCTTGGTGACGGCTGCTCTTAACGGCGCAGAGGCGACATTCGGTGCGCCAGTGGGCGGTAATATGTCAACGCCGACAAACATGGAGGGAGCGTTTCTTCCGACAGTTCCCGAGGATGCAAGATTCTATCTGAACGGAACAAATAAAATGATTTCATGGACGTATGGAACGGGATTTTGTTCGTCGTTTAAAATAGGCGCTTTTTCGGTATATAAGGGCGCAGGTGACGCTGAATTTCTGCAAGGTCTTATGAATAAAAATGCGGACAGATATGATGAAAGCTATGATTTGATTTTAAAGCAGAACGAAACGGATATACCGAATACGGGACTTCTTACCGATATTTCCGAAAAGGATAAGTTTACGGCGGTGTTAAAGCTTGACGAAAATGAAAGTATCGGAAAAGATACGGTGTACTTATATGATAAAGCCAATGACAGCAGAGTAGAGTACAGCGGTATAAGTTATGAGGACGGAGCATATAAAATTGATTTTAATGCTGCGGCGGGCGATTATAAATTTATAATTGATAAAAGCGTGGCAAATTCCCAGGGAAAAGAGTACAGAAAAAACGATTATGTGCTGAATATATGCGTGGCGCTCGATAACGAATACAGAGCGGCAATCAGAAACGGAATATGTGCGGCGGCGCAGGAGGCATTGAAAGAAGAGCCTGATTATGAGGCGCTCAAATCCGAGCTTTTGAAATATTCGGATTTTCTGAAACTGGAATATGAATATTACGATAAATCAATAGGCAAGGACAAGATAATAAAAGCTGTTGCCGAATATATTTTGGAAAATGCAGATTTTGAATTTGACGGTTTGCGCACGCAGTTTGAGACTGTAAGTAAAAACCAGTGCGATTTGGATTTTGTGGACGCAATTGCAGAAATAAATGAGATTTTGAGCAAGGATTTAATAACGGCACAGGAGGCGGAAAACATTGTTTTTGTAAAATATGCCTCATGTATAAATGTTCCCGAGGAAGTAAAGAGCGAATATGAAAAGCTTTTGAAAAAAGACGGAGTATGGAAACTGCTTAAAGGAAAGAAATATGATACAAGCAATATAAACGAAAGCATTGATGCGTTTATTTCCGATTTTTCAGATAAGATTTTATATGAGACGGAGCTGGAGCTTTTTGAAGGATTAGCCGGTGCGGACGCTGATGAGTTTATTAAAAAACTTGAAGAAATTGCCGGTAAATATCCTGATGTCGGAATTGATATTAATAATGAAGATTATAAAAAATATACCTCTGAAACGGCAAAGGAATTAATGAAAAAGACTCTTACGCCGGAAAATGCGGAAAGAGAGTTTTACAGAGCGCTTGCCGCCGTATGCCTGAATTTTACCGAAACGGGCGACAGAGGAAGAATAAGCGAGGTTCTTGACGGATACGGAAAATATATTGATTTCCCGAAAGAGTATACCGACGGAGTAAAAACCGACATACATAAAAAGATTATAGGTAAAACATACACAGCCGATACTCTTGAAAGTGTTATAAAAAAAGCGGCGGAAGAAGCCAAAAATATTGAAAGAGGAGGCGGGGGAACAACATCAAGAACACCCTCGGGCGGAGGCATTTCGGGCGCACCGACAATATATAATCCGTCTGAAAGCGGAGTTGAAACAATTAAGAAAAACGAAGAAGAACTGAAAATATCGTTCGGCGACTTGGACAAAGCGCCGTGGGCTGAGGAAAGCATACTGGCACTTACCGAAAAGGGAGTAATAAACGGAAAGTCGAAAAATGAATTTGCTCCGAACGACACTGTAACACGTGAGGAATTTATAAAAATGATTATTCTGGCGTTTGGAATTACGGGCGACGGAGATATGAATTTCAGCGATGTTGACGAAAATCAATGGTATTATCGGTATATAAAGAGTGCGTATGTAAACAAAATAGTGTCGGGAAAGGACAATGATATTTTCGGCATAGGCGAGAACATCACAAGAGAAGATATGGCGGTTATTATCGGCAGAGTTATGGATTTGAAACAGATAACGCTTGAAAATAAGCTTGATAAAGCGGAATTTTCCGACGAGGCGGATATTTCTCAGTATGCAATGAACGACGTTCTTGTACTGGCGAAAAAAGGAATATTGAGCGGTATGGGAAACGGAGAATTTAATCCGCAGGGCAGTGCGACAAGGGCGCAGGCTGCCAAGGTTATTTATTCGATACTTGAAAACAACAGTCTGTAAAACAATCGGGAATGGAGAGTTGATATGAAAACTGTGAACAGAATAAAAAGCACCTGCCTTTTGCTGGCGGTTCTGATGATTTTTATGAGTGCGGGAGCGTCGGCAGACGTTTTATACGATAAAATCGGAAATCAGGAACAGGCGGAGGAATATACCGATAAAACCTATGGTTATACAGGAGGAAAGCTGCTGTATGCAATGGGTATAATCGATGAGGTAAAAGAGCTTGACGGAAAAATCACAAGAGGCGAGTTCTGCGATATTATGGCGGGTTTGCTTATGGAGGCAAACAGTTCTGATACGGGCGCACTGCGCCGTTTCAGCGATATAAATGAAGCTACGGAATATCTTCATCAGATTTCGGCAGTAAGCTCTAAGGGTTATATGGTCGGATATGAAACGGAGTTTAAGCCGGAGCAGATTATAACGCTGAATGAAGCTATATGCGTTTTGGTACGGACGCTCGGATATGAAAAATGGGCGCAGAGCATGGGCGGATATTTTTCGGGCTATGATTATGCCGCACGCGAGCTTAAATTTTACGAGGGCTTTAACGGTGACAGAAATGCGCTTACCAGAGCGGACGTATACGTTATAGTGCAGAATTTTTTGGACGCTCCCGTGTTATCAATTGAGGATAACGGATTTGGGGGATATACGTATAAAAAGAATAACGAAACTTCATTTGTGAATTATATGTTTAAGATTTACAAATATGAAGGACGTATTACGGACAACGGCGAAACATCACTGATTTCGGAGGACGTTCGTGCCGAGGGTCAGGCAACGATAGGAAATGACACATATCTTATAGGCAAAGCGGACATTTCAAATCTGCTCGGCTCATACGTCAAGGGATATTATAAAGATAAAGACGATACTAAAGAGCTGCTTACCGCAGTTGAGGTCGAAAATTACTCTCAAAGCAGAGTCTTTGATTTTGACGAGCTTGAAAGCATAACGGCGGAAAAAATCGTTTATAAAAATAACGGCAGAAACCGAACAATAAAAATTTCCGCAGACGCAGATTATGTGTATAACGGAATGTATTCCGAGTCAATGACAAATGAAATGCTTGACGGTGTTGATTTCGGCGACGTACGTATTGTCGACTACGATAATGACGGTACATATGATTTGCTTATTGTAAATTCGTATACAAGCATTATTGTGGAAACCTCATCGGAAAGCTCGGAGAAAATAGGCGGAAAATATAACGGAGATATATACGACCTTACAAAATATGAAAGCTATAAAATAACAAGGGACGGAAAAGAAATAGGTCTTTCCGAGCTGCATGATTTTGATGTGCTGCTTGTCAGAACGAATAAAAAGAGCTTTTATGCCGAAACGGTAAACAAAGCCGTGTACGGAACTGTTTCATCTGTTTATAAGGACGATAAGAACAGAGAAGTATATATGATAGATTCACAGGAATACAGGCTGTCAAAGTCTTATATAAACGCAAATATAAACCCCGGTTCAACAGGTAATTTCTATTTGTCAAAGGGCAATCGCATAGTTTATTTTGAGGCGGACAGCAAAGAGGATTTCGGCGTACTGCATATGATTTTTGAGGACGGAGCGGATGAAATCGTATTCAGGATTTTTACCCGTGAGGGAAACTGGCTTAACGCAAACGCTGCGGACAGAGTAAAAATCGGAAACAGCAGCTACAAGAAAGCGAGCATTATTCCGAACGGAGCAAATCTCGGATTAATCGACGCTTCGGGAAATACGGTAAGGGGAGTTATAACTTATAAAATAAACAAGCTCGGAATGTTGACGGAACTGCAAACGCCCGATAATTCAAAGCCCGATACCGATACATTACAGCCTGCGTCTGACGGCAGTGAGAATCTTCAATGGAGAGATATGGACGTATTTCTGCAAAATCCGTATTTGTTTAAATATTATACGAAAAAGTGTACATACTTCCAAATCCCCAACGACCCGAACGATAAAAGCAACTACAGTACAAGAACGGGTTTTCCGGGTGCACATGACAGCCGCTACACAATTACGGCTTATTATACAAAATATGAAAGCAAAAGATTTAATTCGCCGGATATAGTGGTTCAGTATAAGGACGGAGCAAAGAGCGAAGCGGACGGTTACAGAGTCGATGTTGTAAAGAATATAACAAAGGGTCTTGATAAAGACGGAACTCCGTGCGATGTGCTTACGGTAATACATCAGGCGGAGGAGGTTCAGTACTGCGCAAAGGGCGGAAAACAGATAAACAATCTGAAATCCGGCGATGTTGTAAAGGTATGGTATAATGCGCAGAAAGAGCTTGTCGGATATAAAAAGGTTTATAATCCGAGCAACGGAGTAAGTGCGGCTAATGTAATATATAACGATAACGGAACGACAAAAACGGAGGAAGAATCCAAGGAGGTAATAAAAGAGCTGTGGGGCGCTGATATTTATACTCAAAACGATACGTCATATTTTGTCGGAGACTTCAAAATGGCGGACGACCTTGAAAAACCGACAAACAGAGCTTTTTATAATTTCTATTCAAATCAGTATGTGTACAGAGATTTGTATGCGGGAACTGTTACGGGATATAAAAATGAAATGCTTGTTATAGACAGCGATTACGGAGACCGTTTGATGTTTTATACAGGCGGCGGCGACAGACTGTACAGAACAAGAGTGGTTATTGCGTCAAAAACAAGCAACGGATATTCGGTAACTCCGGGAGTAAAATCGGATATATGCAGCGGCGATAAAGTATTTATAAGAAACCATGACGGTCATGCCTGCGATGTGATTATATACAGATAAGAGGGAGGGACAAAAATTGAAAAAAATAATACCTATTCTTGCTGTTATAATCATGATTTGTATGTCGCACATGGCGTATGCCGCCGATTCAAAGGTTATATGCGATGAAAATTTTGAGGAGTATAAAATAGGCGACAAGCCGAAGGGCTGGTCGGCAAGTGTTGACTCCGAAGAAAACGGAACGTATTTTCAGGTTGAGGGGGACCCCAACGACCCGAGCAATAAATGCCTTGCAATTCACGGCAACAATAAGGACGAAATAAATAACTACTTTTATTTTGACGAGCCGATTGGCGGCACGGCAACGGTTGAGCTGCGTGTGCGTATGGGAAATTCGGAAAAGAACGTTCACTGGATTGCGTGGATGCATGACATATTTAACAATATGCTTTATCAAAATTCGTTTACCATGATAACGGGCGAGGGAACAAAGGTAATGAACAATTTTAATGCCGATTATACAAAATGGTACGACATTAAATATGAAATTGACTTTTTGAACCATACGTTTAATTATTACTTTGACGGTAATCTTATACATGAAAATATGATTTTTCAGAACCCCGACATGAATCAGGTAGCGTTTATGGAATTCAGACTGTCATATAATACGACTTATATTGACGATATTAAAATAAACATGACGGGAGGAATAACCAAGGTTTATACAAAGCTTGATATTGACGGAGCGGATTATAAATACAGTGCGGGTCAGAGAACGATGCAAAATGTTTTTGATGAAACGACCGTTGATAATTTGATGAAACATTTTACATTTGTTGACGGAGCCGATTACGGGCTGTACGAGGCGGACGGAGAAACATCGTATAACGGAACATATGTAAAAAACGGAATGAAACTGGTAATATCGTCGCCCGATAAGCTGCAAAAAAGCGAGATTACGGTTTATACAAGAAAAAGGTTTTTCGGAACGAGTACGGCAAGGACGGCAAAAAATGCGGCGGCGTTTGCGGTGGATTCCGAATATGCGCTGCTCGATAATGTGCGGACATTGATTGATGAAAATAATCCGTCACTGAAATGTTTTAAGGAAAACGGAGAAATTTATGTACCGCTAAGAAAACTGACGCAAGCCTTCGGAATCCCGATTGAATGGGATAACGAAAGAAAATGTGCGGTTGTGGATGGTAAAATATGCGTGGAGAATATAAACCTTGGCGGGACTATGTTTATTCCGATAAGCCAAGCCGAAAGCATTACGGGCAAAAGGGTTATATATAACGACGGTACGCTTGCGGTTATAAGGTCGAATGATTTGTCAATGCGCAGCAGTTTAAGGAAAACGGTAATGAATGAGCTGTATCTGAGACTTACGGCGGAGTAAGGAGGGACTATGAATTTGAAAATAACTAAGATTTTTTCGGCGCTGCTTGTATGCGCAATGATTATTCCCGCAGTACCCGTGCTTGCGGAAAATGAATATTCGGTACAGATATATGTGTCGCTTGACGGTTCGGACGATACGGGAAACGGAAGTATTGAAAAGCCGTACAAGAGCATCTTAAAAGCGCAGGAGCAAGCAAGAAAGGCAGACAAATCAAAAGGCGTTGAGGTCATTTTGCGGAGCGGAATATACGAGCTGTTTGACGAGGGACTGCACTTTGACCAAAAGGACTCGGGTGTTGAAGGCAAGCCTGTTGTATACCGAAGCTTTGAGGGCGAGGAGGTTATGATTTCGGGAGCGAAAGCCATAAGCTCGGATATGTATGAAAAACCGACAGATGAGAATATGTGCGCAAGAATTCCCGAAAAGGAAAATCTTGTAGCGGTAAATCTTGGCGCCGCAGGACTAAAAAGCTTTGAACCCGAGGTTGACCATACCGTAGACTATATACTTCCCGAATACGGCGAATACGGCTTGTTCGCTTACGGAAGAAAGCAAAGCTCGGCAAGGTGGCCGAATAAAGAGGACGGCTGGGCAAAAACAGGTCAGATTGTGGTAAACGGCGGAAATGACGCACGGGGAAACAGGCAAAGCGGAGTAATAAAATATCATGAAAGAGCGGAGCAATGGCAGGATATATCAAATGTGTATCTTTGGGGACAATGGAACATGACATGGCGTCCGACTACCGTAAGAGTTGTTTCGATAGATAAAACAGCAAAAACAATAACTACCGCTCCTCAGACGGAAAGTATACAGATGAACAAAAATATGTACTATTATAATATTCCCGAAGAGCTTGATGCACCCGGCGAATATTATTTGGATAAGGACAAAAATATGCTGTATCTTTACCCTCTGCCCACTGATGAAAATGATGATAATAATTATTATCTTACATATCTTAAAGATAATCTTATCAGCTTTTCGCAGGCTGAAAATATTACGGTGCGTAATATTGATTTGCAGGGTTCAAGAGGTTACGGCGTGTATGCTTTAAACGGAAAAAATATTGATATAGACGGCTGTAAAATACGATATATTTCAAATAAGGCAATATATTTCGACGGAGGCTACGGGAACAGAATAGAAAACTGCGATATATATGCGGTTGACTACGGCGCTGTTAAGCTGCTGAATCTGGGAGATATGGACCACCTTATAGACGGAAATAATGTGGTTACAAATAACCATATTCATCATTATTCGGAGGCAAATCTGAATTACTGCAAGGCTATTGATATGTCGGGCTGCGGAAATGAAATGAGCCATAATCTTATGCACGATTCCTACGGAATTGCCGTTACGATTTCAGGCCCGAGAAACGTTATGGAGTATAATGAAATCTATAACGTGGTTCAGGAGGTTGACGACAGTGCAATGGTATATATGTTTATGGATTTGACATCGCTTGACACTGTTATAAGATATAATCTTTTATATGATGTGTCTACAAGAAAACCGCTGTCAAATACGGGAACGTTCGGTATATATTTTGACGGTACGACATCGGGAAGAAAGGTTTACGGAAATATTTTCTATAATCTGAACAGAGGTACTTTCATAAACTGCGGCGGCAATATCAGTATAGAAAACAATATATACATTGATGTTGACAATCCCATAAGGTCGGGACCGTATCCGTCCGATACCGACCCTGCATACGGAAACTGGTTTGAGGCTACAAAGGATGACCCGTACAGATACCTCAAAGGCGTATGGAAAGAGCAGTATCAGGTTTTGTATGATTCATTTTACAGAGAGGGCGGCAGAAGAACATTCGACCTTTATAAAAACAATGTTATAGGTGATAACATCATGTATAAATGCGGAGATAATATAATTGATACCGCCACCTATAAGGATAATAAAAATTATTTCAGAGCCAATATTCCGATTGACGAGGATATATTTGAGGATATTGAAAATCTCGATTTCAGAATCAAGGACGGTAAAATTCCCGAGGGATTTGCCGACATTATTAAGTTTGATAAAATCGGGCTGTTGGATAAAGCAAGGGAGGAAACGGACGAATGAAATATTATGAAGTAATATTTGACCATGATTATATAAAGCGTGACGGAAGCGAAAGAAAAGGGACTATCGAATACGAGGATATAGACAATGACGAGGCACTGAAAATTGTTCAGGAGCATTTGCGCAATATTGTAACAACGTCATGCTTCAGAGAGCCGAAAGGACTGCTCAGGCATAAGTTTTTGGTACCAGGCGGCGGATACGGCTCATTATGGGATTGGGATTCGTTTTTCATGGCTTGCTCGCTCGATGATAAGTATGTTGAGTACGCAAAGGGCAGCGCTATGGACTTGATAGAAAACATAGGCGGTGACGGCAGACCCATAAAAAATGCAACGCCGAAAGGCGATATGGACCCAAATTCAACACCTCTTCCGTTACAGGCGCAGTTTGCGTATCTTACGGCAAAAAGACTTAATGATTTTTCATGGGTTGAGCAGTACTGGTACAGCTTTGAAAGAATGATTGCGTGGTTTGACGGGCATTGTATGAGAAACGGTATGTATGTGTACAGAAATTTATACGGAAACGGAATTGACAATAACCCTGCCGTATACGGCAGGGGAGATATGAGTACATCTCCGTGCGATTTTATTTCGTTTATGTACAGAGAACTGCGCACACTGCAAAAGCTTGCGAAAATATTCGGAAACGGCAGAGAGGATTATTACTGCGATAAAGCCGACAAGCTGAAAAAGATATTTCAGGAAAAATATTTTGACGAAATGGATAATTCATTCTATAACATTGACGTAAACACTACGGACAATGTAACGCTGCAGGCGGTGAATTGGGTTACTTATCTGAAATTCAGGAGCTGGTCGAACATATTCCCTCTATGGGCGGGACTTGCAACGAAAGAGCAGGCGAAATGTATGCGAGATATGATTATGTCGGATAAGCATTATCTGTCTGTATGCGGAGTGCGCTCTCACGCAAAAAGCGACCCTGTGTATAATAACGTGCCTATGGGTAATCCGTCGAACTGGCAAGGTCCTGTGTGGGGATTATCAACATTCCTGACAGCGTTTGCACTGTTCAGATACGGATATAAGGAGGACGCACTGGAGGTTGCATACAGATTGATAAGAACGTATGCGCTTGACATAAAACAAAACGGCTGTATACATGAATATTATGACGGAGACAACGGACAGCCTTTAATACGTCCCGATTTTACAAGCTGGAATCTTATAGCGGTAAATATTATTGACAGCATAAAAAACGGAATTGATTTTACAACATTTGATTTGCTGGATTAGAAAGGAAGATAAATTAATGAAAAAATTGGCAATGATTTTAGTAACTGCGGCTGTTGCTGCGTCATCAATTCCTGTAAGCTATGCGCAGACGGATTCTGTTGATTTGTATGTATCGGAACATGGCAGCGATTACGGGGACGGTACGGCGGCGTCGCCGTATAAAACACTGGAAAGAGCCGTAAGAGCGATAAGATATATCGGCGATGATTATTCTCACATAAATATAATTTTCCGAGAGGGAAATTACATCGCTGTCAGCGGAGTGCAGATGTTTTCCGACAGCGTTCCGACAGGTACTTTGATAACGTTTAAGGGCTATGAAAATGAAAAAGTAAGTATTAATTCGGCATATGAGCTTATACCTCAAACGGGAAGCGTTACAGACAGCAGAATTGCGGACAGCGTAAGGGCAAATATAAAATGCGTTGATGTGTCGGGACTGAAGCTTTCGGACGGCGAGGAAACATATACGCTGAATAAGGAAACGGGAAAACTGCCGTTTGCGGTCTATCAGGAAAGCGAGCTTATGACAAGCGCAAGATACCCGAACAGAGGAGAAATCGAGCCGCAGTATATGAGTATAGAATCCAAGTCAAAAACAAAGGATGTTGCATCTTATTCTGTTCAGTATACGGAGGACGATGAGGCAAGAATCGAAAGCTGGAGCGGAAAAGACAATATATACATATGCGGATTTCCGAATGTTATGTGGGAATACTCAAAAACAAAGGTAAGCGGTTTTGACAGCGAGACAAACAAAATCAGCGTGAACGGCGGAATAAACGCCGACAGCGGTTTGGAAAACGCAAAATTCTGGTTCTCAAATATCATTGAGGAGCTTGACGCACCGGGCGAGTATTACTACGACAAGGATAACGAAAAGATTTATTATTACCCTGTTAATGAGAATGATAATTTGTATGTGTCAAAATCAAAAAATCCGATATTTGAGCTGATAAACGCTTCAAATATAGAATTTAAAAACATTACGTTTGAGGGAGCGGCGGAAAACGGTATTGAAATTTACGGCGGAAGCAATATAAGTTTTGATAACTGTACATTTAAGAACATAGCAAAAAAAGCCGTTGTAATGAGCAACAACACAAATTGCAGTGTGACCTCATGCGATTTTACAAATATCGGCTGCGGAGGTATATTAATAGATTCCGACAGGTATAATCTTGCGGAGCAGAATAACGTTATCGAAAATTGCAGCTTTAGCAAGTATGACATGATACAGCAGGTATACGGAGGAGCGGCGAGAATTTCGGGCGTTAAAAATGTTATGCGTTACTGCGATATACAAGATGATTTCCATTTGGCTGTAGTGGTTCAGGGTAATGAAAATGTTGTTGAATACTGTAAAATCACAAATGTATGCCAAGGCACAAATGACGCAGGTGCGGTATATGCGTACGGCGACAGCACATCAAGAGGAAACATAATAAGAAACAATTATATAAGCAAAATCGGAAAGAGTGTTCCGACCGAAACCACAGGCTACGGAACATACGGAACATGGGGAATTTATCTGGACGGTTACACAAGCGGTTATACAGTGGAAAACAATATTTTGGACACTTTGGTGCGGGGCGTTTTCGTCAACAATGGAGGATATAATACAGTGAGCGGCAACATATTTAACAATGTCGCAATACCTGTTGTGTGCTGCGGAGCAAGAGACCCGTTTGATAAACCGGCGTATGCCGACGCATTCAAGGCGAACTATTATAATTCGTATTATAACGCAGATATATGGCTTAAAAAATATCCTGAAATGGCTGAACTCAGAAGTGTTGTAAAGCCGTCGGAATATTATAAAAATAATACTATTACAAACAATGAGTATTATGGAAGTCTGTGTCTGTATTGTGATAAAACAACAATTGTCAACGGTGTTAAGCAGGATGTAATATCTCAAAGAGAGGGGGAAAATACGGTATTTGAAAATAATGTAAAGTATACAGAAAATTATCAGGTAAACACAAATGATTTCGGAAAAAGAAATTAAATAGTAAAAGAAAGGAATGAAAATTTATGTTAAAAAAGATTGTATCATTGGCAGCGGCGGCTGCGATAAGCTTAAGCACACTGCAATGTGCAGTAATGGCGGAAGGTCCAAGCCCGCAGGAATTTATAATGTATAACTTCGATAAGGTTGAAAATACTCAATACATAGCAAATGCGGCAGACTCTGAAAATTACAGCTTAAAAGTTTCAATGCAAAACGGCTTGAATAAAATATTAATCAAAAATGTAAACGATGTGACATATCCGCAAAAGAAATATATCACAAGCTGGACAGCGCCGGAATGGCTGCAAAATATTATGAGTTTCAGTGCAGATGATAACTTTAAAACAAAAATAGAAAAAGGACTTTCGTCTGAATTTTGGTTTAATCTGAGAAATGCCACAGCCGATTCGGGATATAAAAATGCCGTAATAATGACGGTTGAGGATAACACTGACGCAAATGCTCCTCTTTTCAGAATAACATATATGGCAAACGGAGACGCGGCAGGCAACGGAATGTTAAGTCTTGACCGTAAAATAACCAACGGAACAGGTACGATATATAACAGCTATAAATGTTTCTGTCAGCTTGATTCGAATTCATGGCATAATATATCCGTAAGCCTTGATGAAACGAACGGAATAAACGCTCCTGTTTTATATGTGGACGGAAATGAAATGACATTTAAGAGCTTATCAGATACAAAGGTCAAGGACGACGGATATTCGCCTGTAGGACTGAATAATACGGTTGCGGTAACATACGGACGTGCAAGAGAAATCGGTACGAGCAGTTGGTACAACTCATGGATTGACTACTCAAAAATAAGCATGTATGACGGCGCACTTTCGGAATCGCAGATGCTTGAAACCTATGAAAAGGAAAAGGGTTACTATGAGCCTGAATTTGATGTTGTATTGCAGGACGGACTGGGAAATGATGTTGCTCAAAGTGATTTGAACAGTATCTTTGCGGCTGACGGTGCGGCACCCTCGATAAAGATAGATACAAACGGCGTTGCAAATACCGACGCATCACTGTTCAATAATGAAAATGTTATAATATCAGATGTAACCGATAATAAACAGCTTAATGCGACAGGCAATTTAACGGACGGAATATATACATTAACGAGCGACGAATTTACGGCAGGTCATGAATATGAGCTGATTATCAGCAGTGCGGTTACGGAATCGAGAACGGTTAATCAGACTTTGGAATTTGCGACAACGGCAGACGTACCTGTTAAGGCGGCAGACTTTGAAATGAAAGAGGCAGATTTCAAGGACAGCATAAGCGGAAATGTTACAACCATGGGTGATAAAACCATACTGCCAATAAACAAATATGAGGATACATATTATGTTCCGGTATTGGACTGGGCACCGTCTATTGAACCGTCAGAACAATTAAGAGCGGCTCTTAACGGAAAATTCACTCTTGATTTATGGTTCAAAGAAGATACTGCATCAAAAAAGAGCGAACGAAAAATATGGTCATATGCGGAGAACAGCGAAAGCGGATTAAAAATGATGCTGTCGTTTAATGGCGGCAGTATGGTGTTTACCGAAAGGTACAGCTATACTGAGAACGATGAAGAAAATACGGATTTAAGAGCATATAAAACAACAGGCAATATATCATTAAACACAGGCTGGAATCATATAATTTTCGCATTTGACCCGACAACGGATTCAAAAACGGCAATGCTTAACGGAAAAACTCTGACATTCGGGAAAAATCCGTTGCACTGGGGAAATATGGCTGACAGTTCACTGCCGGAGGGTGCAAAGCCTTATACATCATCGGAAACAGCAGGAGTTTATTTAAATGGAACATATCAAAAGATAGCTTATTCATACGGTGGATTTGTTTCACCGTATCAGATAGGTGCGCAGAGCTATTACAGCGGAACAGCGACAGCGGCGTACATGAGCTATCTAAGTTCAAAAAATACTCAAAGATACTGCGATTATTATGATTTGACAGTAATGCAGAACGGTGAGGAAGTAGATAAAGACGGACTTAAAGCGCTTGACAAGAGCGATATAACCGTGAAACTTGCAAATGTTGCCGATGGTTCGGCAGACGGAAAAGTATATATGGAAAATGCGGGCGGTGAAAAGCTTATACCGAGCATTACATATGATTCATCAACGGCAAGTGCGGTATTTACCGGAATGAAAGCGGGAGCTTATAAGCTTGTTGTTGAAGGCGGAATTACAGATACGTCGTCGGCAGTAATCAGAGATACCGATTACACACTGCCATTAACGGTAACGGGTAAAACAGAAATAAATCTTCTTGCAGACGGTGAAGTTATTGCGGAAAATACAGATGTTTCGGGCAAGACGGTGTTCGGTAAAGCGGAGCTTGTAGGAATTGATAAAGCTTTGCTGATAATTGCAAGATATAAGGACGGTAAATTTGTCGGACTTGATAAATCGGACGAAATTATTGAGACGGCAGACGGCAATATTATTTCGGTGACAGCAGAGGTTGGCGAAGGCGAACAGGTAAAGCTTATGCTTTGGGACGGATTTGAATTTATAAATCCCGTAACTGAGAGCAAAAACTATTAATAAAAAATCAAACGGAGAAGACATCAGCGTCTTCTCTGTTTTGTATGCGTAAGAGCAATTATTTTTATGAAGAAAAACACTTGACAATATGCGATATATCTGATATAATCGAATTAATTTAATTATTACGGAGGTATTGAATTTATAATGGATAGTGACAGTATAACGCAATTTTTGTTTATAGCTGTACTGATTTCAATGTCGGCATATTTTTCGGCGTCCGAGACGGCGTTCTTTTCAATGAATAAAATAAGAATGAAAAATATGGCGGCAGACGGAAACAAGCGTGCTGAGCTTGTAATGAAGCTTGCAGAGAATTACGACAAACTGCTTTCTACAATACTGATAGGAAACAATATTGTGAATATAGGCAGTTCTTCGCTTGCAACTGTGCTTTTTGTGGCGCTTTTGGGTTCAAAGGGAGTATCGGTATCGACTGCTGTGATGACGGTTGTTGTGCTTATTTTCGGAGAGATAACGCCAAAAAGCCTTGCTAAAAATTCGCCTGAAAAATTTGCTCTGTTTTCCGCACCGATATTACGTGTGATAAATATAATTCTTTCACCGCTTAATTTTGTGTTTTCGCTGTGGCAGAAACTTGTATATAAGATAATCAAGCAGGAGGACGATGACCGAGGAGTTACGGAGGAAGAGCTTCTTACAATGGTTGAAGAGGCTGAAGACGGCGGAGAAATAGATGTACATGAAAGCAAGCTTATAAAAAATGCAATCGAATTTAATGATATTGAGGTTATGGATATACATACCAACCGTGTTGACGTTGTCGGCGTTGAAACAGAAGAAAGCAATGATGAGGTTGCGGCAGTGTTCCGCAGAAGCGGATATTCAAGACTTCCCGTTTACAGAGATTCGCTCGATAATATTGTCGGTATCTTGAATGAAAAGGATTTCAACAATGCAGTCAAGGACGGACTTTCAATTACTCAGGTTATGAGTGAGCCGGTATTTATAATCCCCTCAATGAAAATTTCGCAATTACTTACTTTGCTCCAAAAGAAAAAATCGCATATGGCAGTTATAATTGACGAATACGGCGGGACAGTGGGAATTGTCACGCTTGAAGATATTCTGGAAGAGCTTGTAGGCGAAATTTGGGATGAACACGATGAGGTTATAGAAAGTATCGTTAAAATAGGAGATAATAAATATAAAATTCTGTGCAGTTCGGATTTGGATAATATGTTTGAAAAGTTCGGGTTGAAAAATGAATTTGATATGTCAACGGTCGGGGGCTGGGTTATAGAAACCTTTGAGCGCATACCCGAGGTTGGCGAAAGCTTTGATTATGAAAATCTTCATGTTACCGTTTTAAAGCGTGATTCAAGGCATGTTCTTGAAATTACGGTTGAGGTTCTCGAACAGGAAGATAAAGAAGATGAAGAATAAATTAAAGGGCGGCATTGCGCCGCCTTTTTTGCCGCAGAGGAGTATTTTATATGAAACAGATTGTGATAGCCAAAAATGATTCGGGTCAGCGGCTTGATAAGTTTCTTTCAAAATTTATGCCGTTCATGCCAAAGTCGATGCTGTATAAATCACTGCGTAAAAATTGCGTCAGAGTCAACGGAAAGCATATAAAGGACGGGGCGTATATTGTCAGCGAGGGCGACGAACTTTCACTGTATTTTAAGGACGAATTTTTTGAAAAAGAAGAAATAAAAATTACGGATAATTCGGATATAGACATTGTTTATGAGGACGATAATATTATTATTGTAAATAAACCGCAAGGACTGGTTGTACATACGGACGACAAAGGAACGGAGGATACACTGATAGCGAGAATCCATAGCTATTTATATAAAAACGGCGAATATAATCCTGCCGGTGAACAGTCGTTTGTTCCGGCGCTGTGCAACAGAATAGACAGGAATACATCGGGACTGGTCATTGCGGCAAAAAATGCGGCGGCTCTGCGAATAGTAAATGAAAAAATAAAAAACAGAGAAATAAAGAAGTTTTATATGTGCGTTACCGAGAATATTCCGCACCAAAAGGAAGATACGCTGATATCGCATTTATCAAGAGATGATAAAAAGGTGAGGATTTCAAATGATGGTAAGGAAATAAAGACAAAATATAAAGTTGTAAAAACAAAAGGGAAATATGCACTGCTGGAAATTGAACTTCTGACAGGACGCACGCATCAGATAAGAGCGCAGATGGCAGATATAGGCTGTCCTCTCAGAGGTGATGTAAAGTACGGTGCAGCACCGAACGGGACATATAAGCTTTGCAGTTACAAAATTGAATTTAGATTTTCGGTACAGTCGGGCAAAATGGAATATTTGAACGGAAAAATAATAAGGATAAGACCGCCGTTTGAATTGTAAGGGGGATAATTGTGAAAATAACGGGAATTTCATCGGACGGACGGGGCATATCACATATTGACGGAAAAACGATATTTGTCAGCGGCGGTGTAACGGGGGACGATGCAGTATTAAAAATCACATCGGAGAAAAGCAGATTTGCCGAAGCTGAGATTGCGGAAATAATAACGCCGTCGGA
This sequence comes from uncultured Clostridia bacterium, assembly GCA_934454215.1. GTDB lineage: Bacteria > Bacillota > Clostridia > UBA1381 > UBA1381 > Ornithomonoglobus_A. The sequence goes on along the minus strand of CAKSGG010000063.1, from coordinate 1,116 downwards.
GCATCGGATAACGCCGAAATGTCCGTATTTTCAGCAGTGCGGAGGCTGTAATACGGCACATATGGATTATAAATATGAGCTTAAAGCCAAAGCCGAAAATGTTGAACAGACTATGAGAAGAATCGGAGGATTTAAGAATTTTAAGCTTGATTCAATAGAATACGGTGACGATAATCGTTACAGAAATAAAGCGGTATATAAAATCAGCGGAGATAAATGCGGATTTTACGGTGCAAAGAGTCATGATGTGATTAATATTGATGATTGCTTGCTGTGTAATGAGTCTGACAGAAATATTATAAAAGCGGTAAAAAAATATACGGAAACCGAAAATGATGAAATAAACGAGCTTTTTATACGTCATGGGAAAACGGCTATGGTATCGTTATATTGCGGCGGGAAACTAAAAAATGCAGATAAGCTTCCGAGATATATAACAGCCGCCGATAATAATGTATCGTCTGTTATAGTGAATACACCGCAAAAAGCATATGTTATATTCGGAGATGAATTTATAGAATCGGATTTATTGGGAGTAAATTTCAGGATTTCCGAAAAAAGCTTTTTTCAGGTAAATTCATTAATGACGCAAGTCCTATACAGAAAAGCTTTGGAGTATGCCGCAATAACTGAAAAAGACAGTGTTCTTGATATTTATTGCGGGATAGGTACAATTTCACTTTGTGCGGCTAAGCTTGCAAAAAGTGTGATTGGGGTTGAGATTGTTCCGCAGGCAATAGAAAATGCAAGATATAATGCAAAAGCAAACGGAATAAAAAATACTGAATTTTATGCGTCAAGTGCAGAGAAAATTGTACCGAAACTGATAGAAAAAGAATTAAAGCCGGATATTGTAATTCTTGACCCTCCCAGAAAGGGTTCTGACAAAAGTACGCTTGCGGCGATTTTATCGGCAAAACCGAAGAAAATAATATATGTTTCGTGCAATCCGTCAACACTTGCCCGCGACGCACGGATTTTGGCAGACGGTGGATATGAAATATTATCAGCTTGTGCCGTTGATATGTTCCCAAGAACATGCCATGTGGAGACTATAGTGTTGCTACAAAACCGAAATATGTAGAAATCCTTGATTTTAAGCACTTTGTGAAGCAT
>CAKSGG010000062.1 GCA_934454215.1 uncultured Clostridia bacterium | reverse complement strand
ATACAAAGGTTCTTCCCGCACGTCTTTACGGCGAAAAGGAGGGTACGGGCGGAGCAATCGAATTTTTGCTTTTGCACAAGCACAGCCTTGATACTTGGGAGGTAATCCTAAAGCCGGGCAGACGTGCAAAGCCGGGAGCAAAATTCATTTTCGGCGGCGGTGAATTAAAAGCGGAGGTGCTTGAGGTTGTGAACGAGGGCAACCGCCTTGTCAGATTTTATTATGACGGCGTGTTTGAGGAGGTTCTCGACCGCTTGGGCGAAATGCCGATACCGCCGTATATTACGGAAAAGCTGAAGGATAAAAACAGATACCAAACGGTATATGCGAAAAATCCCGGTTCGGCGGCGGCACCTACCGCAGGCTTGCATTTTACGCCCGAGCTGCTTGAAAAGATAAAAAACAAGGGTGTAAATATCGGTTATGTTACTCTCCATGTCGGACTGGGAACGTTCAGACCTGTAAAGGTTGACGATGTGGATAAGCATAAAATGCACTCAGAGTTTTATATTCTGCCGCAGGAAACAGCGGATTTGGTAAACAGAACAAAGGAAAACGGAGGACGTGTTGTTTCTGTAGGGACGACAGCTACAAGAGTTCTTGAAACGGCAGGTCAAAACGGACTGCCGCTCAAAACGGAAACGGGCTGGACGGATATTTTTATATATCCCGGTAAAAAATTTAATGTTATAGACGCACTGATTACTAATTTTCATCTGCCCGAATCAACGCTGATTATGCTTGTGAGCGCTCTTGCGGGGCGTGAAAATATTCTTAACGCTTATAACGAGGCTGTGAAAGAAAAATACAGATTTTTCAGTTTCGGCGACGCAATGTTTATTTATTAAGGAGGCTGTCATGATACCGATACTTTTAACCTGTCTGGTATATGCGGTTGCTTACGGAGTTTTGTGGAAAGGCGTATTGTCCGATAATTCCAAACTGCATGCAAACGAAAATAAGGCGTATATTATAATCATAGCCGCTTTGGCTTTTGCGGCAAGAGCCGTATTTGCGGTAAAATATAAGGGTCACGAAACGGACATGAACTGTTTTCTCGGCTGGTCGGATATGATTTTTAACGGGGGCTTTAAAAGCTTTTATTCCTCCGACGCATTTACCGATTATCCGCCGGGATACATGTACGTTTTGTATATTGTCGGCGCTGTGCGTAATATGCTCGGTGCATCGGACGGCTTGGCGTGGCTTATTGTGAAGTTTCCCGCCATAATATGCGATATAATTACGGGTGTGATAATTTACCGTATTGCCGAAAAACGGCTCGGGAATGTTTTCGCCGCACTTATATCGGCGGTTTATATGTTCAATCCGGCGGTTATTCTTAACAGCTCGGTATGGGGACAGGTAGACAGCGTGTATACGTTTTTTATGGTTATAATGCTGTTTTTGCTTACGGAAAGGAAAACGATTGCCGCATATTTTGTGTTTGCGCTGTGTATATTCATAAAACCGCAGGCGTTTATGTTTATGCCGCTGATTGTTTATGCAATTATAGAGAACGTATTCATGCCGAAATTCAGCGGAGAAAAATTTATAAAAAATCTTATCGGCGGTTTGTGTGCGATAGCGATGATTTTCGTGCTTGCACTGCCTTTCGGAATAGGTGAGGTTACGGAGCAGTACAAAAATACGCTTGCATCATATCCGTATATGACTGTAAACGCATTTAATTTATGGGGCGCACTCGGACAAAACTGGACGGAAATCAAGCCTGTAACGGGTTTAATTAATTATATTGTTCTTGCCCTGATAGTTGCGTACAGCGCATATGTGTTCTTTAAAACAAAAGCGGAGAACAGATATTTTATTGTCGGAGCGGTGCTGTCATTTTCGACATTTATGCTTTCGGCTAAAATGCACGACCGCTACGCATTTGCGGCAATGGCAATGCTGATTATTGCGTTTATATACAACCCGTCGGCAAAGCTGTATCTGATTGCGGTAATTTCGGCAGTAACGCAGTTTTTCAATGCGGCATGGGTGCTGTTTATATACGAGCAGGATATAAACAAATATTTTAAAAGTCCCGTTATTGTGTGTGCGTCGATAATAAATTTGATATTCTTTGTATATTTTATTGCGGTTGTTCGGAAACAGGACGCAGCCGCTCCGATTAAGCGTGCGGTAAAAGAGCCTGTTTTGACAAAAGAAATAGGCATTGCACGCTCAAAAAAGCATACAAAATTGCAAAAGACTGATTATATCGTTATTGTGGCGCTGATGATTGTATACGGTGCGATTGCATTTTATAAGCTCGGTGACACAAAAGCGCCGCAGACCTTTGCTGATTTAACTCAATCACCGCAGACGATTGATTTGGGCAGTGATTCGGAGCTGTCAAAGCTGAGATTTTATCTCGGTTCATACAATCTTGATGATAACAGAGTACTGCATATATCATGCCGAAATGAAAGCGGCAATGAAGTATTCAGAGATGATTTGACAAAAGGCTCGGTTTTCTGCTGGACGGAGCTTAGTATAAATGAAACGGTCAGATATGTTGAATTGTCGGGCAGCGGAGACCACCTCACAATGATGGAGGTTGGCTGTATTGATGTATTAAACGAGGTAATAAAGCCTGTTACTCAATCGGAGCTGACGGACGAGCAGGATTGTATTCCCGAACGCCCAAGCTATATGAACGGAACGTATTTTGACGAGATTTATCATGCGCGTACAGGCTATGAGTTTGTGCACGGACTTGACGTGTACGAATGGACGCATCCGCCGCTTGGAAAGGATATAATAGCAATAGGAATAAAGCTGTTCGGAATGACACCGTTCGGCTGGAGATGTATGGGAACGCTTTTCGGTGTGCTGATGATTCCGGTTCTGTATATCTTTGCAAGACAGCTTTTGAAAAAGCGTTTGTTTGCGGTGCTGACAACAATACTGTTTACATTTGATTTTATGCACTTTGCGCAGACGAGAATTTCGACCATAGACGTATACGTTACGTTTTTCATAATGCTTACGTATTATTTTATGTATAAATATTATACGCTAAGCTTTTACGATACACCGCTGAAGGAAACGTTAAAGCCTTTGGCATTATCGGGAATATGTATGGGGCTTGCAATAGCGTCAAAATGGACGGGAATCTATGCGGGTACGGGACTGGCTGTAATATTCTTCGTTCATCTGTATAAGAGATATTCGGAATATTTATATGCGAAAAGCAATCCCGACGGCGAGACAAACGGAATAAGCCACAAGCATATAACGGATTCATTCGGAGGAAATCTGCGTGTCACGATAATATGGTGCTGCATATTCTTTGTTGCCGTTCCGCTCGTGATTTACGGTTTATCGTATATTCCGTATCTGAGAGCGCCAAGCTCCGATGGAATAAAAACCATAATAGACAATCAAAAAGCGATATTCAACTACCACTCAAAAACGGTTGTGGAATCCACACACCCGTATTCGTCAAGGTGGTATGAATGGATAATAATGAAACGTCCTATCTGGTATTATTCGGGAGTTATTTCTGATACGGTCAGAGAGGGCATAAGCTCATTCGGAAATCCGCTTGTGTGGTGGGTAGGCATACCGGCATTCGGACTTATGTTGTACTCGCTTGTTACAAAAAAGGACAAAAGAGCGTTTTTCCTTGTTGTTGCATATGTAATACAGATATTATTCTGGATTCCCGTAACACGAACAACGTTTATATATCACTATTTCCCGTGCGTGCCGTTCCTTACTCTGATGATAGGATGCGTTATGGAGGATATGTATAATGAAACGGGGAACAAAAAGCTTGCGGTCGGGATATGCTGTGCATATGTTACTGCTGCGGTTGTGCTGTTTGCAATGTTTTATCCTGTGCTGTCGGGTGCGCCATGCGGTGTGGAATATGCGAAAAACTGGCTGAAATGGTTTGATTCATGGGTATTGCTTGATGTGTCATAAAATAAAAAAATCTGTCCGAAATTCGGGCAGATTTTTTATTTGCGGTTTTTGTTTTTATACATCATTTCATCGGCTTCTTCAATTACATTTTTTATTTGACCTATTTCGGGATTGTAATATGCGTAACCGATTGAAATATCGGGAGCCTTGTTGTCATGCTGCTGCAACTCATCAACGGCAGCTGCAAACTGTTTGTTAAGCTTTTGCAAATTTTCGGTGTGTTTAATCAAAATCACACAAAATTCATCACCGCCGCAGCGGTAGCAATTGCCGTATCTTCCGTAAATGCTTCGGATTGTTTTTGCCGTTAATTTAAGATAATAGTCGCCCGTACTGTGACCGTATGTGTCGTTTATCTGCTTGAAGTTATTCACGTCCATATTCACAATAACGGCAGAAGTGCCGATTTTTTCAATATCCTTTTCATAGCACCGACGATTTAACAGATGTGTAAGTCCGTCAAGCTGGAAAATCATTTTACAGCGGTGGTTATAAAGCAGAAAATTTCCCATTGCAACGCACATATAGTCGACACGCAGATTGGATTTATACATCTGTATACCGATTCCGACAGCTACGAACGCCAATGTTGCAACAAGCACGGGGGCGGGTGCCCGGTAATATTTCAATTCCTCACGGACTATGTTTATAAAGCAGTATATAATGGATATTGAAAATATAAGAATATAGACCAAGTAAAAATGACTTCGGTGATAAACATTTGCTTTATCTATATAAAATACCAGACTTGTATTAAGCACAGCAAGCTCAAACAGAATATGAGCCACCAAAACGGCTGCTATACGTCTTGGATTTTTTACGGTGCTGTAGCTGAATGCCGCCATTACACTGATAATCGGAGCCATACAAAACTCTGTAAGCTTTGCAAAACGGTGCAGACCGAGAAAAGATACGTCCGCACCGTTCGTTTTAACTCCAATCCATTCGCATAAAACCGATATAAATATAAAAAAACATACCGTAATACTTCCCCTTTTCATTTTGTCATTAATTACACGGTTTGTACAAACGTCAATAGACGTAACAATCAAAAGAGAAAGGGTAATTATAAGAATAGCTGTATAAAAATCCATATTTTACATACTCCTGCGGTGTTATACAGCGCATCAAAGCGCACTGCTTTATTTTTCGGTCTCTTCAATAAATTTTTCGGCTTTCGCAATTGCGTTTTCAACTGTTGCTTTTGCGGGACCTCCGATGATTTTTCTGTCGTTTACGCACGTTTCCATACTGATTGCGTCATAAATATCATCGCCTATTATATCTGAGAATTTTGCAAATTCTTCGGGGGTAAACTCATCAAGATTTTTGTTATTTGTTACGGCATAATAAACCATTTGACCTACTACGCTGTGAGCCTCACGGAACGGCAGTCCTTTTTTTACAAGATAGTCGGCAACATCGGTCGCATTCGTAAAGCCGCCCTTTGAGCCTTGCAGCATATTATCCTTTTTGACTGTCATTGTCGCAAGCATATCACAGAATACCGGCAGACACAGCTTAACGGTATCTATGCTGTCAAAAATCGGCTCTTTATCCTCCTGCATATCCTTATTGTATGCAAGCGGAATACCTTTCATTGTTGTAAGCAGTCCCATTAAATGACCGTATACACGCCCTGTTTTTCCACGTATAAGCTCCGCAACATCGGGGTTCTTTTTCTGTGGCATGATAGACGAGCCGGTGGAAAATGCGTCGTCCATTTCAACAAACGCAAATTCATGACTTGACCATAAAATCAATTCCTCGCAAAAACGCGAAAGGTGCATCATTACCATTGACAGGCATGAGGCAAGCTCGATAACAAAATCTCTGTCCGAAACACCGTCAAGAGAGTTCATTGTAACATCGTCAAAGCCAAGCTCACGTGCGACAAATTCTCTGTCAAGCGGATAGGTCGTACCTGCAAGAGCGCCCGAACCGAGCGGCATGATATTTGTACGTTTTCTGCAATCCTCAAGTCTTTGATAATCACGCTTAAACATCTCAAAATACGCCATTAAATGATGTGCAAACGTAATCGGCTGCGCCTTTTGCAGATGCGTATAACCCGGCATAATAGTTTCCGTATGCTCCTTTGCGAGCGATGTCAGAACAGACAGCGTATGAATGAGCATTTCCTTTATTTGTGCCGTTTCGTCCATAAGATACATACGTATATCAAGTGCGACCTGGTCGTTTCGGCTTCTGCCAGTATGAAGGCGCTTGCCTGCGTCGCCTATGCGGTCGGTAAGAAGCTTTTCTATATTCATATGAATATCTTCCGCATCAATTAAAAATTCCACTTTTCCGTTTTCAATGTCCGTAAGTATGTTTTTTAATTCATCAACGATTGCGTCACTGTCAGCTTGCGGTATTATGCCCTGTTTACCAAGCATTTTTGCATGAGCAATTGAGCCTTTTATATCCTGCTTATACATACGCTTGTCAAAGCGTATCGAGGAATTGAAATCATCTACTTTTTTATCGGTGCTTTTCTGAAAGCGCCCGCCCCATAATTTTGCCATAAATATTCAGTCCCTTTCCGATTTTCTATTCTTAAATTATACTACAAAACGGCATTGCGGTCAACAAAAAAATGCAAATTCACACATTTTATTCAAAATAATTATCCGTATTTCAGAAAAATTATTAATTTTTTGTAACATATCTTGATATTGCTGCGAGTTTATAATATAATAATCAAATGAGATTTTATTGTACGCAGAAATGCGGGAAAGGAAAATAAATGTCTGAATTAAATAAAAAGAAATCACATTCGTTTATGGGTAATGTGGTTATTGTACTTATAGCACAGCTTATGGTAAAGCTTTTGGGAATGGTTTACCGTATAGTTATAACAAATATGAACGGTTTCGGGGACGAGGGAAACGCATATTATACGGTCGGTTTCCAGATTTATACGGTACTGCTTGCAATATCGTCTGTCGGAATACCGAACGCCATGGCAAAGCTGACGAGTGAAAGAATTGCGCTTGGAGATTACAAGGGCGCAAACAAAATTTTCAAAACGTCGTTTATATTATTTGCGGCAATTGGACTTGTATGCTCGGCAATTTTATATTTCGGGGCGGGGGTAATAGCAACGAATATTTCTCATGTTCCGGGGGCGGTTTATTCCGTTCGGGCGCTTGCACCGTCGATATTTTTCGTATGTGTGTCGTCGGTTGTCAGAGGATATTTTCAGGGTATGAACGATATGCAGGCTACAAGCCGTTCGCAGGTATTGGAGCAGATATTCAAATGCACCGTAACAATTGCGCTTGTTGCGGCGTCGGTCGGTCAGAAACCCGAAATTATGGCGGCAATGGCAAATGCCGCATCGTCAATCGCTACGGTTCTTTCATTCGGCTATCTTGTTTTGTTTTATGCAAGGCGCAGTAAAGGTATTAAGGAACAGATACGTCAAACCGCCGTGGAGTCGCTTTCATACGGAACGGGCAGGCTGATGAAATCAATATTAATGCTGTCGATACCAATTTCGCTTGCGTCAATAATAACGTCAATAAACAGGGTTATAGATACCGCAACAATTACAAGAGGCATTGAGGCGGCGTTTGCGGCGGGAATACCGAGTCATCTTGATAAGCTTGGAAACGTGGTTGAGGCAATTGCAAATCCGACAGCAAAACAGTTGAATGACGAGGCTGTCAGACTTGCGGGAATGTTATCAAAAAGCGATGTGCTTATAAATACGCCGCTTGCACTGAATTTTGCGTTTGCAACGGTGCTTGTTCCGACTATTGCCGGTGCGCTTGCGGTCGGCGATAAAAAGGAAGCATCGGACAAGGCGACGTATTCGATTTTGATTTCGACCATGCTGATTCTGCCGTGTGCGGTAGGATATATCGTGCTTGCACAGCCGATTTATAAAATCATATATTATGCGGCGCCGCACGGCTCGGACTTGCTTGCGTGGACGGCGGTATCGCTTATATTCAGCGCATTAAGTCAGACAATGTCGGGAACGCTCCAGGGAATAGGCAAGGTTTATGTTCCTGCCGTCGGACTGGTTGCAGGGTGTATAATAAAGCTGATACTGAATCTTACACTGATTCGGATTCCGTCAATAAATATTTACGGAGCTGTTATAAGCTCAATAGCGTGTCAGTTTACGGCGTTTTTGATAAGCTTTATAGTAATGTCAAAATACATTTCACTTAATATAAGCTTTAACAAGTATATATTAAAGCCGCTTATTGCAAGCATAACAATGGGAGCAATTGCATTCGGAGTATATAAGCTTGTTTCGGTTTTGGTAAGCTTGTCGGCGTATATGAATAATTTCGTTTCGGCTATGGCGGCGATTATATGTGGAGTTATCTCGTATGCGGTTATGATTGCCGTTTTGAAAATACTGAACAAAGATGAGATTGAAATGCTTCCGGGCGGAACGAAAATATACGGGCTGCTGCAAAAAATGGGAATATACAAATAAAATCTGACTTTTCCTATGTAAAAATAAATGAAAATAAAAACTAAAAAGGCCCGAATATACAGGCAAAAACCGGCTTGTATATTCGGGCTTGATTTATATATTGACAGCTCATGAGTATATTGCTGTATTTGTGGTAAAATATATATAGTAAAAAAATATAAAAAGGAGTTGCCGGACTTATGAAAAAAATCACAGACAAAATTATAAGGAGATTTAAGGAGTACCTGATTGGCGAAGAAAAAAGCAAAGCCACTGTTGAAAAGTATATCCGTGACCTTGCGGCATTTACCGATTGGCTGGGAAACAAAGAACTTTGCAAGATAAAAGTACTGGAGTATAAAGAGTATATAATTACGAAATATGCTCCTGCAAGCGTTAATTCCATACTTTCGTCTCTGAACAGTTTTTTCGGGTTTACCGAAGAATACGGTTTGAAAGTCAAAAATCTGAAAATCCAAAAACAGATTTTTGCAAAAGATGAAAAGGAGCTTACCAAAACGGAATATAACAGACTGCTTACGGCGGCAAAAACAAAAGGCAGACGTAAATTATATCTGCTTATGCAGACTATTTGTTCCACAGGAATAAGAGTTTCCGAACTGAAATATATAACGCTGGAAGTCCTCAGGGACGGACGGGCGGAGGTTAATATGAAAGGTAAGCTGCGTGTTATCATTATTCCGAAAGAGCTTTGCCGTATGCTTAAAAATTATGCGGCGGAGCAAAAAATAACAGGAGGAAGCATTTTTATTACGAAAACGGGTAAGCCGCTCGACAGAACGAATATATGGAAACTGATGAAATCGCTTTGCAAAATTGCGGACGTGGACGAAAAAAAGGTTTTTCCGCATAATCTCCGTCATCTTTTCGCCCGTACGTTTTACTCAATTGAAAAGGATATAGTACGGCTTGCCGATATTCTCGGTCATTCTTCGGTGAATACAACCCGTATTTATACGATGGAAACATGGGAAATCTGCCGCAGGCAGGTACAGAATTTGGGGCTTTTACGCTGTTAAAAAAGAAAAAACCACATAATCAGAATTATGTGGTAAAAGTTTTTAAATACATATGATATTATAGCATTGAAAAAAGCTTTTGTCAATAACTTGCCATTACATTTTCAAATTTTCGCCATTATATACAAAAAAAGGCATAGTTTTAAGACCAATGCTATTTTTATTTTTAACATCGGTCTTATTTGTTATGCTTTTTTGTGTATAAATATTTTGATTTCCTAATCTTATGCAACATTTTTGGATTTTGTTTATGAAAAAAATTATTGTGTCTGCAACATAATTCTGATTATGTGGAAATGCCTTTACTGCATAATTCTGATTATGTTTGCAGGCTTATTTTTTGTGGCTGAATAAAACGGTTGTTCAAACATATTTGGGGGTGATTACAAATGAACACTGCTGCGTGTCAGATTACTGATAAAAGCGAGCTTTCGGAAAAGATTTTCCCGTATCTGGTAAAGCGCGGACTGGAAAACATAACTATCCGCGAGCTGTGCAAGGGTACGGGGATTGTACAGGGAACTCTGTATTATTGGTTTAATGACAAGACAGCTATTGTTTGTGAAGCAACTGAGTGGGGATTAAAACAAGTCACTGACCAAATATTTGAATATGTGTTTGCGAGCCTTAACGATTTGCGCAGCTTTTTCTCAAACTGCCTTGATGAGGTCAGTAAGTATAAAAAAGAGCTTCGCTTTATTTATCAGCTTGCGGCAAGCCCTGTTTACGGCGAAAAGATACGTGCCGACGGCAAGGACTTGAACTTCATATATGACAAATACACACGCAGATTGTCTGTGATGTTAAATTGTAACGAACAGATTCTGAAACCGCTTGTGTATCTGTTTATATCTGCGGTGCTTGATTATGTTATATGGGACGAAAAAGAGAAATCACAGATACAGCTTGAATTTATCTATTCCGCATTGCCTGAAATGATGAAAGCACGGCACAATAAATTTAACAACTATGTAACGGGAGGTACAATCTTATGAAACACACTTTGAGGACGAAAATCGAAGCGTTTGCAGCCGCAGCGTGTCTTGCGTTTTCGTCAATGCCTGCATTTGCGGATGATGCAAAACAAATAACGGTACACTTTGAGGACGTTACCGCAACCGATGCGACAACACAATACGGTGAGGCAAAAATAAAGGTAAGCATATCGGGAGCAAACGGAAATACAACCGTTGTTCAGAATGCCTTTACCTTTGAAGGTTTGGATTATAAGGCAGTTCGTTTCTTAAAAGGCGAAAATAATCCGCCTGAAGGCGTTTGGTATGCGCCGACAACTCCGTCAGCGGTCAATGCCGATAAAAAATTCACTCTGGGAATTGCCTCAAAGGGCATTACATTCAATGACAGCGAGGGAGTATATATTATTACATTTTCGGGTGAACCGGGAGAAGAAGTAACGCTTAACGTTGCAGATGAGCTTGACAAAACGTACTGTGTGACAGACGGAAATAAAATAACCGCTGCCGCAGGTGAGCCGATTAAAGCAACGGCGAGCGATAAAGGCAATAAAAGCACCGATGCGGTTGTTAAACTGACAATGGATAAGGTTCCGGGCTTTAATGCGGCGGCAGATACGGGAATAACGCTTAAAATTACAAGCGAAACCACATCGGGATATGTAATTACAAATACAGTCAGCAATAAACCCGTGCAGGAAAACGGACACCGTGAGAGTACGGATATTCCGACATTTACAATAAAAAACAGTGTTCTCGGCGGTGATAAATATACCGTTGAGCTTTTCGGAGCGGGATATATTCCTTACAAAAAGACGGGTGTAACCTTTGACGAAGTTCTTGAAATCACCAATGCCGAATTTATTCCGGGCGATGTGAACGGTGACGGCAGGATTGATGCGGACGATAAGACAGCGGCGGAAAAGTCGCGCGATGAGGAATTTAACGAGGCGGCAGACTTTGACCGCAACGGCAAAACCGATTCGGAGGATATGAAAGTATTTGACGGTATTTCCGACAAAACAGCTCCGTCAAAAATGCAGACTCCGACCGTAACGGGGGGCAGTAACAAAATAACTGTCAAATGGACAAAACCGTCAGATGAAAACATAACAGGCTATACCATAAAATATGGTAAAGGCACAGACAGCTTGACGAGTACAAAAGAAATTGACAATGCAGATACAGTAAGCACCGAAATAACAGGTCTTTCCGCAAACACAACGTATTATGCACAGATAGCGGCAAAGAATGCTGACGGGACGGGCGAGTTTTCCGATATTGCAAGCGCAAAGACAGCCACCGAGATTCCGCAAGGCGGAGGCGGAGGCGGTTCAACCGGCGGCGGAGGCAGTTATACTCCGTCAACACCGAGTACTCCTTCAAATCAGACAGATGAACCCTTTACCGACCTCGGAAACCATGCTTGGGCAAAGGATGCAATTTATAAATTAAAGGATAAAGGCATTATAAGCGGAATAAGTGATACGGAATTTGCACCTGCCAATAACATCAAGCGCGGTGATTTCATTCTTATTCTGACAAGAATGTTGTCTGTAAACGATGAGTTTACGGAAAACTTTGCGGACGTTCTCGAAAGTGCATATTATTATCAGGCAGTCGGAAGTGCAAAAGCAGCGGGAATCGCACAGGGCAGCGGTGAGAATTTCATGCCTGAAAACAGCATAACAAGACAGGATTTAATTACTCTGGCTTACCGTGCTTTCCTTGCAAAGGGATATATTGAGGAAACAACCGACTTTTCCTCGCTTGACACATTTACCGATAAGAACGACATTTCAGATTACGCACAGATAGCAATGGCATCTATGGTAAATGCAGGTATAATTCAAGGCTCAAACGGCAGCGTAAATCCGAAAGGCAATGCAACAAGAGCAGAGGTTGCCGTTATGTGTGCGAGAATGGTTGAGTTAATGAAGTAATGGAACAAAGTGAAAACGAAATATTTTTATACAGCATTTTAACAGCTCCGTTTGTTATATTATGTATTGCTGCGTTTTATGTGAATATCGTTCGTCCGTTTTTGGAGAACAGAAGATATATAAAGGCGGAAATGCACCGTGCCTATAACGAAAGCGAATACCGTTATTGGAAACGGGAGCTGAAAAAACTTTACATATCACAGATTCCGATTTTGGGGAAATATATTGTAAAGCGTATGAGATAATTAGCCGGCAGTTGTCGGATAATTATATATCAGTTGGAGTATAACTCCTTAATTGGAAAATTTGTGTTTATTAGATTTAATCGGCTTACATAGGAGGGTTGAGTATAAAGCAAAATTGAACGGCACGCAAAATTTTTAGAAAGAGGGATAATAAATTTATGAAAGGTAAAAAGATTTTGGCAGGTATTATATCTGCCGCAATGGTACTCGGCACTATGGCATTTCCTGTTTTTGCCGATGATACAAACTGGGCAGATCGTGCGAATATCGAGTGGTATAGCGACAGTACTGCGAGCGAATATACATTGAGTACAGCCGAAGATTTGGCAGGCTTGGCTTCTCTTGTAAACGGGGGAACAAGCTTTGAGAAGAAAATAATAAAACTTGGTAACGATATTGATTTAGAGGGAATAGAATGGACTCCGATAGGAAAATCAGGTTCAAATTTTAAAGGCACATTTGACGGAAATGGCAATACTATCAAAAATCTTTCAATAACCGGCTGGGGCAGCGATGTGGGACTTTTCGGATTCACTACAGTCGGAGAGATAAAGGATTTTACGCTTGAAAATGCCTCTGTAAGCGGATATTTGGATGTTGGTGCTGTTGCGGGAACACCTTATACATCAAAATACAGCAATATTACAGTACAAGGATTAATTCAAGTCGACGGCTATGCATATGTCGGCGGAGCATTCGGCAAAAACGGATATGCTAATTTGACAAACGTAGATGTTTATGGTAATGAAGGAAGCTATGTAAAAGCAAATAGCGAGAATTACAGAACATATATCGGCGGTCTTATCGGCTTTATGGGCGAGGGAAATCAGACAATAAAGGATTGTGACGTTGCAATAAATGTTTCAGGTTCTACATGCGATATAGGCGGAATAACAGGCATACTTCATTATGGAAATAAAATGATAAATTGTACATACAGAGGAAGTCTGGCATTGACGAACCCAACCGATTCTAAGGATATGACTGAAATAGGCGGACTTGCAGGTACATATTTAACTAATTCCGGTCATGTGACATTAATCGACAACTGTAAGACTGATGTAGAAAGCGTTATGCTTACTGATTTACAGGGTACAACGAAGGAAATTAAAGATGAAATCACATCTATTGGCAACGCTTACAGCGAGGAGCACAAAACAAACGGTGAATGCAGTGTCAGCGCAACGGTAAACGGCAAAGAAGAGACATTCACTACTATTGCTGCAATTGTTAAAAAGGATAATACTGATACTAAATTTATTAAGTTTGCAGATGCGGTTGCGGCAGTACAAAACGGCGGTACAATTACACTTTGCAATGATGTAACCACAGCGGAGCAAATTAAATTCAATGAAAATGTAACGCTTGATTTGAACGGCTGTACGCTTACTTCCGATTATTCTTTGAAAGATGAAAACGGTAAAGATAAGAGCGGCAATGACCGTTACGCAGTTGTCTTTGAAAACGGCGGTACATTTACCGATTCCGCAGCAGACGGCGCAAAGGGCGCTCTGGTTGCAAATCTTGCAAGAGCACTTACAGCCAACGGTGAACTGACTGTTGAAAATTCAGCCGTTAAGTGTACAGATACTGTTCCGAGCGGTAACGCTGTTATAGGTACTACAGCAGGTCTTAATATGAAAAACAGCACAGTTATAGGTGAATTTGAGGGCAGCTATGCGGTATCTTCATTCGGTACAACAGGGACGGAAAAGTACACTATCGAAAATTCTGTTATAAATGCTAAAACCGTTGGCATTTACCGTAACGGAAGTGCGGGTAATTTTGAAATGAGCGTTAAGGATTCGGAAATAACAGCTACATCAGCAGATCAAAACCTTGCCGTATATATTTCAAACAACAGCAATTTTGATAAACACAAGGTTACTTTTGAAAATTGTGTAATTTCGGGTGAAACGGGTATTGAGGCAAAATACAGTGACCTTACGCTGACAAAGTGTAATGTAACGGCAACGGGTACACCTTCTTATGAGCAGAATAATAACGGAGCAACTGCAAGAGGTTTTGCTGTTGTTATTACCGATAATGCAGTGGGTGACGCTAAGGCTAATCCTGTCGGAAGTATCAAAATTGACGGCGGCGACTACACAGGTATGATTGGACTTGAAAACTGTGCAGACGCAAAAAAACATATGGATAACGATACAAAGACAACGGCAGTGATTTCAGGCGGTTCGTTCTCGACAGACGTATCGGATTACTGCAAAGACGGTTTTAAGGCAAAATTTGTAAACGGTAAATATGTTGTAGACGAAGACGACAGCACTGATACAGTAGCTCTTAAATTTGAAAAGAGTGCCGATGCCGATAATGTATATAACATAGTATTGAACGGCGATGGCAAAGACATCAACAGACTTAATGCGGCAGAATTTAAGTTCAACCTTAACACAGCAGACAAAATCACATACGAAATCAAAGCTGCCGACAAGCTGACTACACTTCAGCCGGATGCTGACAAGTATGTATTCTACTTTGACGGAAAAGACGCTATAAACAATGCCGACAGCGGTGCTGATATAACAATCGGTACGGTTACATTTAACGGTTACGGTACATTTATATTTGAAGCAACTGAGGGTAAAGTAACGGCAACAACAGCATCAGACAACCTTGTTACAGAATTTGTTACAACAGGTGATACAGGCAAAGGTACATTGAAGATTAGCGAGGATGCTAACAAGATAACCGACGGCAAAATCACAGTACCTACTCACACACTTACAATCAATGTTCTTATGAATCACCCTGTTGAAAAAAATGCGGCTGATTATCAGGATATGACAGTTGCGATTTCGGGAGGCGACCTTGCAGGAAAGGTATTGACCTATAAGCTCGGAGACGCTGACGCAGAAATTAACGAAACAACAAAGACAGTTGCGCAGGCTGCAAACGGCTCATACGAAATCACAGAAAAACTTACTGAAAACAGAATTTACACAGTAACGGTATCGGGAGCAGGTTACAGAACAGCTCGTTATACTGTTAATATGTCGGCAGATAAGACGATGAATGTATGGAACAACGTCATGGATACCGACACCATAGTAGTTGATACTACAACGGCAAGAAAGAATTTCCTTGCAGGTGACATCATCAGAGACGGAATTATCAACATTTATGACCTATCGGCAGTAGTTGCATACTTCGGCACAGATAAGTTGCCGACAAGCAATCCAACATATGCAAAGTACGACTTAAACCGTGACGGTGTAATAGATATGATGGATATATCTATCGTTCTTACATCTTGGGGAGAATAATTGGCGATTTTGAGAGAATAATTGGCGATTGACGATTGAGAAATGACAATACAGAACAGACAATAAAAATCGTCAGCCTATTCAAGGCGGCGGAGCTTGCTCCGCCCCTGTTTCAAGGGACATAGAGTAATATGCCCTTTGAAAGAGGAAGATAATAAATTCGTATATGCGGTAATTAGCCGACAGATGTCGGATAATTATATATAAGTTGGGGAAAACCCCCTTATTAGAAAATTTGTGTTCAGTAGATTTAATCGGCTTGCGGAGGAGGGGCGAACACAAGGCAAAGTTGAAAGACACACAAAATCATTCAGAAAGAAGGATAATAAAATTATGAAAGGTAAAAAACTTTTAGCAAGCGTATTGTCTGCCGCAATGGTACTCAGCACTATGGCACTTCCTGCTTTTGCCGATGATACGAATGTTGTTTCAACTACAGAAGAACTTGTAGCAGCACTGGCAGATACAACAGTAAATGAAATTACAATCAGCGGTACAATAGACGTAAGCTCTGTAGACTTCAGCAATGTAAACGGAACAAAAATTAAGGGTGATTCGTCGGACGGCGAGGATATTCTTCAATTCAAAGGAGCACCCAAAACTGTTTCAATTGCATTTGCAGATTTGACAATGGAGTGGCCTAATGCTAACTATCAAGGTTTGCAGCATTCAACTAAGATTACATACGACAATTGTACAATAAAAGGTCAGCCGTTTTTATATGCAAAAGAAGAAATTTTTAATGATTGTACATTTATTCAGGAATCTCCCGATGCGTATAATGTATGGACATATGGTGCTGAAAATGTAGGGTTCAACAATTGTACATTCAACAGTGCCGGCAAGAGCGTTTTAGTATATGCAGAAAAGGATGGTGTTTCAACTGTTGTTGATGTTAAGGATTGTAATTTTACAGCATCTGTTCCGGTAGAGGGTAAGGCTGCAATTGAAATCGACAGTTCTCTGATACCGGGTGAATACACATTGAATATCACAGAAAAGACAACAGCAACAGGATTTGGAACAGGTTCAACAAGCGGCAACAGCCTATACAATGTAAAAAAATATAAGGTTGTGACAGATGATACTGATAACTCGAAGAAACTGAACGCAGAAATCAAAGTTGACGGCAAAACTGTTATGCCTCTCAGCGATGAGAATATGACGAAAGTGTTCGGAGAAAGTGTTGCACGAATCGGCGGTAATGTTTACACCGCTCTTGAAGACGCTGTTAAAGCAGCACAGGACGGTGCCACAGTAACGCTTACTAATGATGTAACAGAAAGCATTAAAATCGACAAAGGACAAAATATAACATTGGATTTGAATGGTAAGACGCTTACAAACACAGATGGTAAACACACAATAGAAAACTATGGCGTATTAGTAGTGGAAGATAGTTCTCAAGACAAAACCGCTAAAGTTGACAACATCACAAACGGCAGAATTCCATTTGTTAATTATGAGGGTGGAGTGGCTACATTAAACGGCGGTTCTTTTGACAGAAGTTTGGAGAACGGAAAAGTTGGCGCAACAGATAAAGGTTGCAACTCCTGTTACACTATCAAAAACTGGGGTATAATGACTATAAATGAAAATGTCAGTGTTAACAACAACACATACAAATCGGGCGGTTCAAGTACAATAGGCAACGGATATCAGAATGGTGGAACTTTTGATAATCACAGCGGTGTAACATCAGCGAATGTAGAACTCACAATCAACGGCGGTAAGTTTAGCGGCGGATTGAACACCATTAAAAATGATGACTGGGCAAAACTTTTAGTGAATGGCGGTGTGTTTGAAAACAATACTCAGCAGTGCATTATGAACTGGAATGAAGCCACTATAACCGGAGGTATATTCACAGGCAAACCAAATTCAATATACAACGGATATGATAACGACAGCATGGACAAGGGTACACTTAAAATAACAGGCGGAGAATTTAACGGAGAAATCCAAGTTTATGATGTAAATAAAAAAGGACAAACAATCATAAGCGGCGGTTCGTTCTCGACAGACGTATCGGATTACTGTGAAGACGGTTTCAAAGCAAAATTTGTAAACGGCAAATATGTTGTAGACGAAGATAAGAGCACTGATACAGTAGCGCTTAAATTCGTACCTACTGCTGACGAAAGAGTATACAATATCGTATTAAACGGTGACGGCAAAGACATCAACAGACTTAATGCGGCAGAATTTAAGTTCAACCTTGACACAGCAGACAAAATCACATACGAAATCAAAGCTGCCGACAAGCTGACTACACTTCAGCCGGACGCTGACAAGTATGAGTTCCACTTTGACGGAAAAGATTTTGAAAAGGGTACTGCCGACAGTGGTGCTAATATAACAATCGGTACGGTTACATTTAACGGATACGGTGAATTTAAATTCGGAGCAACTGAGGGCAGAGTAACAGCTACAACAAAATCAGACAACCTTGTTACAGAATTTGTTGTAGGCGGTGCTGACGGCAAGGGTACATTGAAGATTGAAGAGGACGCTAACAAGATAACCGACGGTAAAATCACAGTACCTACCCACACACTTACAATCAATGTTCTTATGAATCACCCTGTTACTGCGCAGACGGCTGATTATCAGGATATGACAGTTGCAATTTCGGGCGGCGACCTTGCAGGAAAGGTATTGACCTACAAGCTTGGCAACGAGAATAAAAACATTGACGAAACAACAAAGACAGTTGCACAGACAAACGGTTCATACAACATCAAGACATCATTGACACAAAACAGAATTTATACAGTAACGGTATCGGGAGCAGGTTACAGAACAGCCCGTTACACGGTAACAATGACAGCAGATAAGACAATGAATGTATGGAACAATGTTATGTCAAATGAAATCACTGTTGTTGACGATACAAAGGCAAGAAAGAATTTCCTTGCAGGTGACATCATCAGAGACGGAATTATCAACATTTATGACCTATCGGCAGTAGTTGCATACTTCGGCACAGATAAGTTGCCGACAAGCAATTCAACATATGCAAAGTACGACTTAAACCGTGACGGTGTAATAGATATGATGGATATATCTATAGTTCTTACATCTTGGGGAGAATAATTGGCGATTGACGATTGAGAAATGACAATACAGAACAGACAATAAAAATCGTCAGCCTATTCAAGGCGG
>CAKSGG010000061.1 GCA_934454215.1 uncultured Clostridia bacterium | reverse complement strand
CATTATCAATATACACGTCCTCGTCCTTGAAGCCCGTATACGTATCCTGCCTGTTTTCAATATATCCCGGCAAATTCCAAACTTGACTGTACGTATTATTTTTATCCATGCAATTCGTCATTTTATCAAGCACTACCCATATTCCCTTCTCTTTCACAAAAACGATCTGCCTTTGATGAACAGCGTCCTTTGACACTGCTCCCGTGTCTGTATACGGTTTATACTTCACAGTCTGTATTTTTTCATCTCTGTCAACAACGGAATAACCGCCGTCCCATTTACCCTCGACAAAGTCAAAACTATCGCTTGACAGCCATCTTGAATCCAAAATACGATTATCAACGCTGTCTAATACCGTGCCATAATTATTTTTATTCGAAAATGTTCCGTCCTCGTTAAATAAATACTGCTTATCCGCCTGCGATTTATTGTTTACAAGAACCGTCGCCCACTTTCTTGACGACCTCTCGCCTAGATAGCTGTTAAGCTCATAATACTTTTGCTTTAATTCCGTTGCCGTTGACGGAATTTCATCGTCCTCTCCGTAATTATGCGTTCCGCCGCTTAATAAAAGCGTTCTTCCGAATGCCGTCAGATTTAAAACGGCATTTGTGCCCGTCATGGTATGACCGCTGTTTCGTTTGTTGTAATTGCAGAATGACATATACAATGCGTCCTCCGACCAGTCGCTTCGCATCGAACCGTAGCCCGAATATGGCAAGTATACCGACGTATATTTATTGCTCTGCAAATTCTCTCTTGCAGTCTCCAGCTGCCTCATTTTATCGGGCAGTTTCCAGTACGCCTCCGTACCGTTATTGTAAGCATTACCGTAATTTGACATAAGATTTATCGGAGATGTCAGCATCTCTCTCAACTGCACATAATACAGATTTGATAACTGCAAATCGAACTTATCGGCATATTCGGGGCATATGCTTTGAATCCAGTCGGAAAGATTAGCTCTTAATTTATAGTCGCCGTAATTATATCCCTCCGAAATTTCCAGATACCCTCCATCGGGCTGACTGTATCTTCCAATCAGTGTGTTCATTGCTGTTATAATGTCGTCCGTTAAAGCACTGCAATTTTTAAAATCCTTGAATAAGCAGGCGTATTTTATCATTCCCGTTATTCCGTTTGTCGTTTGGTTCGGTATTGTTACCAAATCCAAATACGAGGATAATCTGAAAAATTCATTTTCCGAAATCTGATAGCATATATTCGCAAATCTGACAGGGTCAATCAGGTCATATGCGCTGTCATCAAGCTTGTCCGTATATACGGCGCTGTTCATATCCATGTAAAATTCATCGGTATATTGATTTGATATATTCGCCGACGGCAGCGCCTTGCTGACGGTTATAAGCCCTGCAATAAGATTCTGCGCTGTTCCCGCCGTTTCAAGCCTTGCTGCGGCGTTATATCCGCCAAGCTCAAATTTCCATACCCTCGAATCCGTATATTTTGCATAATACCTTGCATCATCTTCACTCATTCCGTCAACAAGCGAGTTTACATCATCTACATAATTGCACGAATAATCATTAAGTATCTGAATATATCTCTTTAAATATACTTCATCTCCCGTACAAGCATATCTGCACGCCATAGGCATTATATTATTTGCATTATAATACAATGCGTCGCTCGGATATTCGACAGCGTCGGAAAACCACGCCGGAATATCCAGCCATTTTATATTCGTGTCAACATCGGTATTAAACTCATCAAAATATCCGCCGTAGTCCTTTTGAAAATATGACGCATTATTTATGAGCTTTTTATATTTTGCGTTATATTCCTCCGCCGACATCTTTCCGCACAGAACGTCCATTGCATCCGTTTTGGAATAATAACCGCCGTTTGTCTTGTACCAGCCCCTGTTATCAATCGAATCGGTATAATTAATTGCTCTCATTCTGTCAATCATATAATTTCTGAACACAGTAAGACTTTCAAGATAATATCCGTTATTGTAAAGCCAATATACGTCCGATGTATCGGCACTCGCTTCATCAAGATTTGCAAACAGCTTATCCGCCGCCGTTTTTATCGCATTATCATCATATATCGCAAGTGCCGTTCCGTACGGTATTTCAATATCGTTTACAGTACGCTTTGCCGATATATGCTTACCCACATCGGGGCGCATGGCTTTCATAAGAGATATATTCTCCCATGCAAAAACACGTATTTCATCGGCGTCCTTTGCGTTAAAATCCATTGTTATATTTTTTTGATTATCCAGTTTCGGAATTGATATTGTATTGCTCGATACGGTTATAAGCCGCTTGTCCTTATATGCGGCGGCGGCAATATACAGACTTTCGCCGTCGCTGCATATATTATCTGTTTTGATATTTAATTTTTTATTATTTACGTCATAATCAAAATCCAAATCAATATCATACTGAAACTGTGCCGAAATAATTGTGTCGGTTAAATTTTTCGTACCCTGTTTTACGTATATTTTTAAATCCGAATAATCTCCGTCGTTCACGGTAAATCTGCTTCTGAATTTTCCGTAGCCGTCCACATTTACATAACCTATGTATTCTATATCCTCCGTTTTGACATTCTGCGGAAGAACGCCGCCGTTTACAGCCATAATAATGACATCGCTTCCGCTGTATTCTACGCCCGGAGCTCCTTCCACAACCACAATACTGTTATTTGAATTGATTTTTGCCGCTATATCATCTGCATATGATGTAATGCACAGCAGATTCAATATAGCCAACGCAATAATAAATATTTTTCTCAAAACAAATATCCTCCCTTTTAATTCATGATATTAAGCACACATTTTGCCGCCTCTGCACGTGTAAGGCTGTTTTTCGGATTGAATTTCCCGTTATTATCTCCCAAAAATATTCCGTTTCCTTTACCTGCCGCAACATACTCCTTAGCCCAATCCGAAATACTTCCCCAATCCGTAAAACCGTTATCGGTTTTTGCTTTATCTGCTTTTGAAGCTTCAATTATGATTTTCGCCATTTCCTCTCTTGTAAGCGCCTTTCTCGGCTCGAATTTATTGTCAAATCCCGAAATTATACCCATATCATATGCTGTTTGAATATACTTGGCGCTTGCGTCCGTTTTATTAATATCCTCAAACACTCCGTTATACGACGACAAATTCACTTTAAGAGCCTTAACTATCATTGTCACAAAATCTTCACGGCTTATGCTTTCATCGGGATAAAACATTTTATCCTCGTTGGGAGTTATTATATTGTTTTTATAAAGCTCTATGATTATATCCTGCGCCCAATGTCCGCTTATATCCTTGTATGCGTTTGCGCTCTCCGATGCTTCCTCCGCTTCCTTTTTCTCATCTGCCGAGTATACGGGAACATGAGTTCCGTCCTCATAATCTACCCAGTCAAATGTAGTCGGAACAGCAATCTCATCTAAATCCGTCATAGCTCCGCTGTCGGAAAGAGTAAAAGTAAAGCTCTTATACGGTACGCTTGAAATTATCTTATTCACTGCGGCAAATGAGCAGTCCAAAACCATTCCGCTTACCGTGCCGTCGGGCTTTTCGGTTGTAAGCAGCGTTTTCGCTCTTACCTCAATATTGCCTACCATTTTTTTGGTGCTGTCCTGCGTTGACTGATATTTCACCTTAACGCCGTCCTTTGTGACTAACTCAAACGCCGTAAGATTTTGGCTCTTATCCGATAAATCCTTACTTTCCTTTATCGGATTTTCTTCGGTTTTTGACGGCGTCAAAACGGTTGCAAGCTGAGTTTTGCTGCCATATCCTCCATCTTTCCACTCGATACGAATATCGGTTCTCGGGCCGAATGTTCCCATTTCTACATTTTTAAAGCCTCTTATCCAGCCGATACCCATTTTACCCTGTTCATAATATCCCGAATATTTTTTATATTCTCTGTTCTCTGCCGAAAATGTATTAATATAAAGATTTGGATTACCCTCATCATTCGTATGAACCGTATTCGATTCAGGTTCTAAAATTACCTGTTCATCTTTAAAACCCGAAAGATAATTGGGATTAGCGTCATCATACGCAGGTAAATTCCATATCTGACTGTAAGTATTTTCCTTTGACTTTGCAAGAGTATTTTCCATATCGTCCGCAATGACCCATAAGCCTGCGTCTTTGACAAATATCATTTTTCTGTTATGCACTGCGTCCTTTGACAATGCTCCCGTATCACTCGTCAATGAATATTTCACGGGGTCTATCTGCTCATACTCCGTATCAATCAAGGAATATCCGTAATTCCATGAGCTTTCGGCAAAATCATATTTATCGTTTGAAACCCAGCGCGAATCCACAATTTTATTATCAACAGCCTGAACAGTCGCTCCATACGTATTATCGGGCAAAAAGCTTCCGTCACTGTTATAATTATACATTTTACCTGCCTGTGACTTACCGTTTACAATTACGGTTGACCACTTTTTGGTTGAAGTTTCTCTAAGATAACCGTTAAGCTCATAAAATTTATCCTGCAGCTTTGTTGCCGTTGGCATCGTTTCGGGGCCTTCATAATAATGCGTTCCTCCGCTTAATATTAACGGTCTTTTATACGCCGTAAGCTGCGAAACCGCTCCCGTACCCGTCATATTATGACCGTTGTTTCTTCTGTTGTAGTTAAAGAATGACATATATAACGAATCCGATGACCAATTACTTCGCATTGAGCCATATCCCGAATAAGGCAAATATACCGACGTATATTTATTCTTTTGGAGTTCTTTCCTGCTTTCATCAAGCTTTTCCGCAGCCGCTTTGTCTTTCCAATACGGAGTACATCCCAATGTATAACCATTACCGTAATTTGTCATAACATTTATCGGAGAAGTGTACATTTCTCTCAATCTTTCATAATACAGATTACTCTTTGTCAGACTGAAATTTTCGGCAATATCGGGATAAATCGAGTCTATCAGGTCTTCCGTCTTTTTTTTCAGCTCATAATCACCTCCGTTATATCCCACAGAAATTTCCAAATATCCTCCATCGGGCTGATTTAACCTATCATAAGTTTCATTTAAAATTCTTACAATATCATCTTCCATATCCTTAACGCAATCAAAGTATCTAAACATACACAAGTATCTCAGCATACCCGTCATACCGTTTGTCATTTGGTTTCCTATCGCTCCGCCCTCAAAATATGAAGATAATCTGAAGGTATCATTCTTTGCAAGCTGATAGCATATATTTCCCCATCTTACGGGGTCTATCAAATCATAGCTTTCCTCGGGCAATTTATTCGTAAATATATTTTCCGATATGTTTACATTTGAACTCTCTGAATACTGATTTTCCAGTTTAGGATCGGGAAGTCCTTTCGCTATAGCCGTAAGCGTTCCCGTATACCATTCACATTCTCCGGCAGACTGTAAACGTCCCGCAGCGTTATATCCGCTCAGTTTATATTTCCATACTCTTTGGTCGGTATATTTTGCGTATTCCCTTGCCGCCTCATCGCTCATTCCGTCAACAAGCGCATTCGTCATATCAACGTAATTGCATGAATAATCATTGAATAACTGAATAAACCGCTTTAATAAAACCTCATTACCCGTACACGAATATACGGCGCCCAAGCGGCATAGATTTGACATATACATCGCTATCGAATCAGGCTCGCTCGGTACGTGCTTTGCCGTCCATATCGGTATTTCAAGCCAGCGTATATGCGAATCCTTGTCAAAATCCATATTTTCAGGCTCTAAAAATCCGCCGTAATCTTTTTTGAATGACGGATAACCTCTGACAATAAATGTTTTATTCACCTCGTCATTATTATACTCATCGGGGCTCATAAGTCCCGCTATGACATATGCAGTCTGATATTGCAGCGGCCATGAATTTTTATTGCTTGCATTATACCACTCGTAATTCGGCACAGGGTCTTCAAACTTCCACTGTCTTAATTTATCTATCATAAAATTTCTGTATAAAATAAGACTTTCAAGATAGTGTCCGCCCTTGTACAGCGCTTTTACGTCTGCCATTTCCTTATCAATCGGAGAAAGCTGTTCATCGGCTATTATCATTCCAAACAGCTTATCGGCGGTTGCCTTTATCGCACTGCTGTCATATATCGGCAGAACCGTTCCGTAAGGGACGTAAATGTCCCCTACGTATTTTCCCTTTTTGTCCGTTTCCTCGGCTTTTGCCGGAATAATACCGCAAAGCATTACGGCAATCAAAATAACTGATAAAATTCTTTTCATTTCAAGCCTCCTACTCATACATTATAATAAAGTCCATGTTATGAACCGGCACGGTATACACAAAAACTCTTGCTCCGCTGTATAGTTCGCTCTTTGATATAGGCGTGATATGACCGTTATTAAACACCGCATATGTTTGCTTGTTGTATAAAAACGGTATTTTCTTTCCCTCGGTAGCGTCATTATACAAAACATATGAGCTGTCTCCCTTATAATATAACGGACCGTAATATGTCACGCCGCTTCTCATGCCCATACCTTCAATACTTCCGCCCTCGTTTGCTCTTGCAAATTCAGCGTCCTCGTTATACTGATACAGAACTCTGAACGCTGTTATTCTGTTCTTGCTGTCAAGCTTTACCTGAACAACGTCGCCCTTTTTCAAATCCGCAAATTTCTTGAATTGATTTGACGATTCCACACTGTTGCTCTGTAAATCCTCTTTATCGGTATAGCATGAATAGTTGTTTCCTCTGTTGCTGAAACCCTCTATGTTTGTGCAGAGATTATTGTCTGCGTCAACCGACGTATATATTTTTTCTATACATAATACAGGGTCGGTCGCAGGCTCAAATTTATCCTCAATCGCAGTTGATGATTTTATAACTATTGCTTTCGGGTTTCCCTCTTCGTTCACATCATACACCGCAAATGACGGTAAGTCGTTTGCGTCGCCCAACTGTGCTTTTGTCATAATCTGCCAGTCCTGCTCATCTCCGGCAATATAGAAAATAAGCACATCATTATCCATAAGCGTATTATATTTACCGCCGCTTACAGATGCGCTCATATAGCCGGTTCTTACCGAGCCAGTTGATTTTGAGATAACTCCGTCGTCCGTTAATTGCTGTGTATCTATTGTCTTTGTGAACTCGTCCTTTCCCCAATCGGAAATTCCGCCGTTCATAGCAAACGATACTTCTATTACATTTCCCGCACTGTTCAGCTTGTATCTTATCAGCTGTGCTTTAAAGCTTTCTCCCTTACCGGCATAATCCGATATTGTTTTTGCGGCGGCAGAGAGGTTTTTATATCTCGATTCGCATTTTGTTCCGTTATTGTCATAGGTAATCAAAATATTTTTATCTGATTGCAAATTTTTTTGTTCCGCCTTATCGTCAAACACCTTGAAATACAGATTATCCCCCGTTTCATCGGTATAACAGTTTTTCAAATAAGCGTATGAGTATTCTGCCTGCTCCTTGAAATATGCAACGCATTTATTATTTGAAATATAAAACGTGCCCGTTTTTCCTGCCGATAATTGAATGTCATTTGCAACACGGTATGCGTTTCCATTTACCGTAACGTATGTATAGCCGCCGTCCGTATACATATCTTCAACCGTTCCGCTTGCGGCTTCATCGGATACCAGACATTCAATATACCCTCCGTCCTTGCTTTTTGCAAGCATTACGGTATCAAGATATTTCATATCGTTTAACGTTGTTTCCTTGCCGTTTTTATATATTAAAACATCATCATTATACGGTATCTCTCCGTCCTTAAACACTATTTTGCCGTTAATGTCAGACGTATATTCCACCGTTTTGATTTCATAGGATTTTATAATAACCACGTCATACGTACCGTCTTTGTCATTATCAATCAATTCAACGCCGCCGTATTCGGGCTTTAAATCGCCGTCCGATATACTGTATATCGCTCTGCCGTTATAAATATAAAATGCGTCCTTTGAAATTTTGGCTTTCTTTGTTTTTCCGTTTGAATATTTGTATACAACGCTGTTTTTTGTCGTGCTGTCATCAATGCTTACATCTTCAACGGAAAGCACATTGTCCGACAAATCAATTATAACTGCAACATTTTCATCACCGTTACCGTCTTCCTTTGTGTAATATCTTACCTTATGACCGAAATAACTTTTTATATCCGAAACGGTCGTGTTATATACTTTATAATCTATTACAATCTGATTTTCATTAAGAATATATTCGGAATACAGGCTGTATTTTCCGACAGCCGTAACCGTTCCCTCATGCTCCTTCATCTTGTAAAGCTTATACAAAACCTTATCGTCCGACAAGGTATATGTTATTCTGCCGGGGGTATTCATATCAAACTCCAGTGCGTCGCTGTTAAGCATATTATAAAGGAGCTGACACCAGTTTCCTCTCGTAATTATTCCGCTGCTTTCAACGCTTACATTTTTCAAAATGCCGATATTGTTCGCAATGTTGATATACCCTTGCGGATAATCTCCCGACATCTTCGCAATGCCGCCGTAGCCTATGCTTGTAACAGCCATTTTCACAGCCTCGTTATACTTAATAGGCTCGTCCGCATTAAATCTGTCCGCATACCCGTCTATGATTCCTTTATGGTACAGATAATCAACCTCGGGCGTATACTGATTTTTTGAATCCATATCCGAAAACGGAACGCCCTGCGGTACATATTCGTCCGTATAGCCTATAATTCTTGCAAGAGATACGGCAAAATCTCCTCTGGAAGTTCCGTAGTCGGCTAAAAACTCGTTGTTTTCATATCCCGACACAACTCCCAGACCTGTCAGAAAATCAATTGCGGTTTCGTATTTTGTTCCCTTTGTATCAACAAACGCCGCAAGCGAGCTGCTTTGAACAGCGAATATTAATATAAAAATCAAACATAAAAAGCTTTTTATTTTTTTCATCACTCTTGTCCTTTCTTAATTTACGGCGTTCATAAATCTGTCAATAATAACAGCCGCCTGCGCCCTTGTCGTATTATCCTGCGGTGCAAAATTATTACCGTCCACGCCCTTGATAATTCCCAAAGATACTGCCATTTTCACATATTCAAGCGCCCAATCGCTTATTTTGTATTCATCGTTAAATGCAGTTTCATCAAACGTTACCTTATCGGACGAATTTTTCTCAAACGCTCCCATGATAATTTTTACACATTCTTCTCTGTTAATTGATTTATCCGGCATAAACATTCCGTCATAACCGTTAATTATACCCTCGTCATACAGCGTCTGAATATATCCCGACGACCAATGTCCGCTCGTCACATCACTGAATATATTTTCGTATTTCTTTTCGGATTTACCCATAGCCAAAACAATCATTTTTGCAAATTCCGCTCTTGTAACATTGTCGTTGGGTTCAAAATTCCTCTCGGACTTTCCGTTTATAATTCCGCTTTTACGCAGCTTCATAACGGAGTTATATGCCCAGTGACTTTGCGGAACATCGGCAAAATCATCGGTCTGCGGTTTTTCTGTCGGTTTTGCCGTTGCAGATACGTTTCCTGCCCAGTTTCCGCTGCCGCCTGTTGTTCCTCCTCCGCCTTGTGTGCTCTTGCTTATAAGTATCGGCGTACTGTGAACCGTTTCACCCACATCATAGAAATTCTTCGGTGTTACAGAAAATCTTATATATTTACCCTCATATGATGACAAAACCGTGATTTTATTTCCGTCGGCAAGCTTTGAATAAGAGCCGTTTTCACCGCTCGATATTTCCCATATCAGTTCTGAATTTTCCTCAATATCGCCGTCCTTGTCAGCATAACCGTAAAAGCCCTCAAGCGTATCGCCTGTGCGGTTTCCGCCTCTTATAACAACGTTTTCCGCTGTGCATACCGTACCGATTATATTATTAGCGTTACAGTTATCAAAATAAGCCTTATCCGCACACGCATATATATCTCCGACAGCCCCCTTTTTGCTTTCTTTTATTACTCCGTCAATATATATGTCAACGTTTTCACCGTTTTGCATAAACAAAACCTGATGCCACAGCCCTGCACCCGATGTCAGATTAACCGTAATATCGCCGCATTTAATATATCCCGTCGTCAAGCCGTTATCAAAATACCAAGCCTCGGTATTTTCGGCGTCTGATGCAGATATAAGCTTTTGTTCGGAATTATTTGACGTTATAGAATAATTTCCGCTGTAGCTTACATCACTGCTCAAAGTGCCCGTTTCCTCAAAGCTTTCGTTTGAGTTACTGCAATATACGCTTAAAACAAATTTCTTCTCAGCACTGCTTCCGTCATAATTGTCTTTAACAACGGTAATTACTGCGGTTCCTCTGTGTTTCGGATATATTTTGCCGTCTTGTACATATGCCGTGTTTTCATTATCCGACGTTATCTTTAACGTATCATAGCGTATATCCTTTTCATTGCCCGATGACAATATACCGACCGCCGATATATCCGCCGTTTCGTTAAGCGAGAGCGATGTTTTTGTCTTTATGTATAAATCATTGTATATTCCCGATGTTGTAAATTTGATTTTTTTACTTCCCCATTCGTTTCCGTCAGCGTCCTTTATATTATTAACTTCAACAACATATGTGCTTTCGGGGCTTAGCTTTTCATTTAATTCTATGCCGTTTTGAGCAAGAGAAAAATCAAGCTCGTTTCCGTTTTCGTCATTATATACTCTGACATTTGATTTATCCCATACCCCGTCTGCCAGCTGCATATTCCAATTGACCGATATGCTGCTTAATTCGGGGTTGATTTCCTCTTCATAGTTGTACGGCGAGGACTTCATCTGTAGTTCGTCCAGTGCCGATTTATCATATTTAATTATGTAGTACGGTCTTTGATTTTCGGATGCGCCGTTCAGATACATCATTCTGTTATCGGTATTTGTAATAAACAGCGTAAATTCATCTTTTATATTTTTGTATGCCTGCTCGGGAATTTCATATGTATACCGATTCCCGTCCGACTCAATTATTTTTACGGGTCTGCTTTCGTTAAACTTCAAAACCGTGTTCGTACAAAATCCGTCATACACACTGTAGTCTGAATTTTCGGGCAGCGGCTCGCAGGTATATCCCGTCATATGACCCTCGTTATACGACGGTGACGAGTACGCCGAAAATGCCAGTCCTTTCAGTGCGTCCGCATATTTTATTTTTTTATTTATTAAAAGCCGGTATCTGTATGTACTCTGACGAACTATACCCGTTACATCGTTAATCATATTATTGTCTATATCTATGGCAACAGCCTTGTCAGCCAAATCCGATTTTACCGAAATTATATTTTTAGCAATTGAATTTTTTATTGCCTCGGAAATTCCCTCGGGGACACTAAAATTCTTTTCAACCAACCCATCGTATATATACAGCGGATTTTTAAACAAATTTATTTCATCTATGTCAATTCCCAAAATGTCATAATATTCGCATATTATATCCCTCACAGCATATACATTGCCCGAATTGATTTTTTTAATAATTGTTTTTAAAGAATCGCCAAGCTCAACCCTGTACGCCTCGGTTTCATACCGTTTACCGTCGCTTATACTGTTTTTCGGTACAATAATAAATTTAATGTATTTACCTATATATTCGCCCGTCTTGAATGTGTATTCTTTAATTCCCGATGCAATAAGCTTGTAATCACCGTCTTTTGTATCGGCACAGTAAAATCCAAATTCCGACCCGTTTTCTTCATCTCCGTCCTCATCAAAATATGTATACTCCGCCTTGATTTCTTTGCCTATTCCTATTGTTCCGTTGCTTTCAATACCCGATATTTTCAATCCGTTTATTATCGGGTCGCTGTTTTTTATATAATAAAATCCCAAATCGTCAAACCATATTTGATTTCCCGTTATTGAAATACTGCCTGCGCCGCTTTTTTCAAATTCACCCGCCGCAACGCAGTCTATATATAATTTTATTTTTTCCGCCACCTCAAATGTTACCTTATGCCAGCCGTTTTCTCTTAATATTCCGCTTGCCTTACCGTTAACGACATACTCCGTCTGCGATATTTCCGTATTTATTCCGACAGATGCCGATAAAAGAGATATTCCTCCGTTTTTACCGTCCGCCATATCGTCATAGAACCAGCCCTCCGCAACGCAGCTGTCCCATTTACAGTCTATTATATTTTTAATTTCATTTGTACCCTCTATGCCGCAGCTTCCGCTGTGCTTATATTCAGAGCTTGCCCCCTCGTAATTTTCAAAATTTTCCGTTATATTTTTAGCCTGTACATATACGGGGATTTCCGTTTCAATTCCGTCAAACTCTATTTTTAGTGTCCCCATACTGCAATTATCCGCTTTAAGCTTATTGCCGTTCAGCGTAATTACTCCGTCACTGTCCGTTGAATAATTTGCATCAACCTCTTTTACTGTCCCCGATTCATATACCGCATATGTTTTGATTTCTGTTTCCCCGTTTTTTGATAATATATTATTTAATTCGGGTCTTAAATATTTTATAATTCCTTTCGTCTTAAAATTAAAGCTTCTGTTTACAAGCATTTCGCCGTTTATATCGCACAAATTATTAAACTCTATTATATACTTATGCTCGGACATAAGCTCCGAGCCGAATTTTATTTTCTGCTCCGTTGCGTTTATAATCTCAATATCAAAATCTTCAAAATTTTCACCGCTTGCTGTATCCGTAATTTTTATATTTTCTTTGTTAAATAAATCTGTATCTATTTCCTTTTTCCAGTTAAAGCAAAGCTCCGATATATGGGTTTCTATATCCTCACTTCCGCTTTCGGGAGTCATTTTACATTCATCGGCTATCTGCGCCGTTTTATCATAAATTCCGATAAGCGCAGGCTTCAGTTCATCGTCCGCACCGTTCAGATTTATTTTTATTCCCGCTTTATTTTTTGTTTTTACGGTAAAAGTATTATTTGTCAATCCGCCGAACGATACGGCAAATCTGTGTATACCGTCCTTATTTGTTACCGTTGTAGGAGCAAGCGCCTCCATGCTTGAATCATATGCGCTCCAATCCCCCGAATTTTCCTCATTTGAATATGCGCACACAAGCGAATCGGGCACTTCATCCGTATCCGACGTGAACCTCAAATCAAGTCTGCACAAATATTCATAATTTTCAATACCGGCGGCAGTATAATACAAGTATGTTCTTGAAATTAATATATTGCTTTCATCATTTCCGACCTCACTGTAGCTACCGCCGCTGAATTTTGTTATATTCACCGGATATTCAACAGTATATGTCAAGGTGTCAACGGCTTCATTAAAAGCGTCCCTAAATTCTTCAACCGTATCGAAACCCTTTTCAATTATTCTTTCCGATACATAATCTCTCTCTTTAATCAGCTTATAAATTCCGGTATCAATACCAAGGCTCTGTATATCGCTTTCCGTTAAGCTGTCAAGCGTTTCGGTTAATTTCCGTACGTCATCTTCATTCTTTATTATATGAAATATATCCTCAGCCTCAACCCCCGGTATATATGATATATTCATAATCAAAGCCATTGCAGCCGCTATAATTTTATTTATGCTATATTTCAATTTTTTCACCTCTTCATAAATTTTGTTATCCGATTTGTGAGACCGCCGCCCATTGCGGCAGCCTCACCATAATTAAACTTACTCTATCGTAACCGACTCAGCCAAAGGCAGCAGTTCTCCCATGCTGTTAAGAATCATAATTTTTATTGTATCATGCTCTCCCATATCGTTTGTCATTGAAAGCTTTACCGTATCTCCCTTTTCCGCAGCCGTTAATTCTGCATTGTCTGTCAGATATACTTTAACAAGTCCGCCGTTTTTGTATGACGCATATATTACCTTTAAACTGCCGTCATAATTCGCAATCTTTGTAACATCGGCGCTTACTGCTCCGTCTGCAAACTGCTGATTTGCCAAAGCAAATTTTATACTTGTTGTCTTAACGTTTGCCAGCAGTTCGGGCAGCATTGTTTCGACCTCAAATACGGTACTGCACTTCTTTAATTCTGCCAAAACCTCAGCTTGTACCGCTGCACTGCACTCGTCAAGCTTGTTAATTTGTTCGTCCGTTACGTTAAATTCTATACCGTAATCTTCAAGAACATCAACACCCTCCGCCGCTTTCAGTGCCTGCATAGCCTCATCTGCACGGTATGTTCTGTCAAATACCATTTCAACAGCCGCATAAGCGTTGCCTTGTAATTCAAAGCCTGCGCCTCCGTCCTGTTCTTCAATACCGACAGTATATGTGAGCTTTTCTGTTCCCACATTGAGCTTATCCTTCAGATTAACCGTTATATCAGCCGTTTTCTCTGATTCTGCTCCGGAAATGCTTATTCTTGCAACTGACTGCGTATTAACCAGATACTGCCATACCGAACCCGATACGCGGGTATCCGCATTTTCACCGTCAGGCATAATCGCACCCGAAAGAGTTCTTACAAATGCGTCCCCCGACTCATATTCATTGATTGATGATGTTTTTAATTTATAGCTCGCACTCAATATTCTGTTTGCATCGCCGAACTGTGCTCTGTCAAACTGTGACAACATTCTCTGAACATTTCCTATTCTTCCGTTAGCGTCGTTCCAAGTATTATGATTTGCGTTATATGCCTTTTCAATTTCGGGCGATATGCTCTTTGTTACGGTGTATTTTCCGTACAGCTCCAAAGCCTTTGATGTGAAATCGTCGATTGTTTGACAGCTATCCAAAGCCGCAAGCAATTCATCATATATAAAATCCGAGCTGATTTTTGTTATGCAGTCAATTCCAAGCGATTTGCCGTATGCCTCAACCGCACTCTTAATTGCGGAAGAATCCATTGCCTCGCTTATCTGCGTCCATGCCTTTGTTTTATCACTGTCTATATATGTTTTATCATATGTAACAATAAATCTGGGAGTCTTTGAGCGGTCGGGAACGCCCCATTCAACAGTCGATGTTCCCGATAATCTGAGCGTCAAATACTTATCATCACCGTATTTGTTTAGCTTTTTAACAAGGTATTCACTCAAATCCACTGTGTTAAATGTTGTACTGCTTGTTGCTAAATATTTATTGCTCTCATAATACCATTGCGTAGGTATACGCTGACCTATAACATCTTCTGACCAGCAGTTTTTATTAAGGTTGTTCCAATATGTATAAAGTCCGCTGTCGTCCGATGATGTATATTCCTGCTTATCGCCTGTCTTAAAATCATCGGTTAAATAAGCATTGGTAAATACGATAACTTTGTCATTACCTTGTGCGCCGAATGAAATTCTTTTAACAGCCTTCGGATTGTCTATTTTCCCTCCGATGAACATTCCTCTGTTTGAAACGCCCATTCCGTTATCAAAGTTAAAATCTATTTTTGTAATGTCAGAAATATTGTTAGACCATGATGTACTGCCTTCAAAATTCGCAACGTCGCTTAACAGCAGTTCTTTAGTTTCAAGGTTCTTTTCAACCTCTGCGTCAAACGCAGCCTTAAAGCTGTCCTTTGTGAAAACAGTTTCGTTATTAAGCATATTAACAAGCGCTTTATATACATTGCTCATATCATACAGAGCATTTTTATCAACGCCGAAATATGCCGCTGCCGAATCCGTCATAGCGCTCTGCATTTCCTGTGCCGACATAGCGCTGTTTATGTTGTCAAGATATGCCTCTTGCTTTGCGGCAAGCTTATCGGAATCATATTCCACAGTCAAAGCGCTGTTGTCAAATAATGTTGTTCTGTTTGCCCAGTTATGTATTTCCAGCAGCAAATATCCCTCTTTTTTGTCGGAATCCTTTATTAAATCGGTAATATCGGTTTCTGTATTTCTCGCACAGCCTATAAAAGTTGTAAGAGCTGTCATATTATTTTCCGTAAAGCTGTTCCATTCCTTATATTCCTCCGTATCAGTTCCGTAGCTTGCTACAGAACCAGCATCAGGCAAAGAGTCCGTAAGGCTGTATTTTCTAATATAATTTATATTGCCGTCAGCATTTTGTTCAAGCCTTATGCTCAGCTTGTTTATTGCGTCAATATCATGCAGTTTGAAATACACATATGCCGGTCTTCTCATCATGTATATTTGAGTTTTTCCGAATTGCACGCCTTTTACGCCGTTCTCCCAGTTGGGGGTTTCCAAAGTATCATCCGAAAGCGTAACGGTATTTGTTGCCGGAATAACCTCCGATACCGGCTCTCCCTCAGCGCCCGCTGTCATCGGCAGTGCCGAAAGTACCATTGAGGCAGTTATGCCCAATGCAATTATCTTACTTAACAAATTCATTTTCATAATTATACCTCCAAACAATTAATTTTTACTTTTCAAAAAATCATCCGCCTGTTTCTGAAGTTCTTCTATAATTTTGTCGTTTCCCGCAAGCTTAAGCTTTTCTTCAAATTCATTATAATAGGATTCCCAATCGTCCATCGTACCGCTGATTAACGGTTTCCAATACTGCTCCTTTATTGTATTGCATTGAGTAAGCATATCGGCTATCGACGTGGTATTCGGCAAAAATCCCATAAGCTTTGAACGGTTTTTGGAATTGTTCACCTCGTTAAACGCCCAGTTGATATATGTATCATCGTCAGCCTGAGTAAGATATGACAGCTCCGAATTTCCGACAATCCATTTATACAAGCCGTAAGCGTCAGTTTCCGAAGGACTGCTGTCATATTTGGTTGTTATCCTGTCCTCGCTTACTTTTTCGTATTCGATTCCCTCTCTGCCGTAAACAAGGAAGTTATACAATTCCTTATCCGTCTGCAAAAGATTTAAAACCTGCATCGACTCCTCTGGATATTCGCTTGACGC
The DNA here is from genome assembly GCA_934454215.1 of uncultured Clostridia bacterium. Lineage (GTDB taxonomy): Bacteria > Bacillota > Clostridia > UBA1381 > UBA1381 > Ornithomonoglobus_A. Next base: position 2,357 of record CAKSGG010000061.1, on the reverse strand, counting down.
CATTATAGACGTACCGCCCGCAAGAGCCTTACTGCCTATAGGCGGCTCTGTATCATACGGTATGCAGACAATATCGTTTCCGTATTTCTGCGAAAGAGCCTTTTCCTGATACGGAGTATAAACCTCGTCCCAGAATGCAAATCCGTCTTTTTTACCCTGATAGTCCGAATCATCGGTTGCGGAAAGTGCGTCGGAGCGTATATATCCCTTTTTATACCACTCGCTCGCTGTTTTGTATCTGAGCTTTGCCGCATCATTTGCATTCATATTTGTAATTGTCGTGCCTCCGTCCATAATGTTGCAGTAATAGCCCAATATGGTATCGTATCCTTTGGGATTTAAAATTGACGTCGTTTTGAAATTTATTCCGTTTGCCTTTAAATCCTCGCAGTATTTTGTAAGAATATCATAAACATCGCTGTTGAGCGTTACCGACGAATCAAGCGCATTTCTCAATGCGTCCTTATCAAGATATTTGTCGGCATATTCCTTGATAAAGCATATACATCTTGTCTGTCCCATCATTTGATATGTGGGTATTCCGTAGATTTTACCGTCAACGGTTTCATAATCCCACAGCCATTCGGGCAGTGTTTCCTTTACCTCCTTGCCGTACTCATCAAGCAAATCGTTCATTTCAACAAAACTTCCGTTTGATATTTCCGACGCAAAATCAAGTCCGTAGTTATTGACAATATCCATCTGCTCTCTTGCGGACATCATCAGCATTACCTTTTGCTTGTATTCCGCCAGCGGAATTACCTCAAAATCCACAGTCACGTTCGGCAGCTTTTCGTGAAGCTTGTCATTAAACGCCGACCATACCTCCTGTGAGCTTTCCTGCATACCGGGACCTGCCATAATGTATTTCAAGGTTACATTTTCAGCCTTTTTCTCACCTCCCATACATCCCGTAATCATTGTGCCCAGCGTACCCGCCGCAAGCAGGCACGCAAAAAATTTTTTGCCTTTCATTTCTTCTCCTTTCCGTGTTAAAACACTTTACATTTATTTATAACGACCGTTTTTAACGAATCGTATAAATCAACCTTTTACCGAGCCTACTACCAAGCCTTTTGCAAAATACTTCTGAAAGAACGGGAAAACCACCATCATCGGTCCTGCCGCCAGTATTGCCATTGCGTATCTCATTGATTCGGAAGGCAGCTCCTCTCCGACCAGCGACGCAGCCGCCGTACCCTGCATATTTTTTATGTAATCCGACTCGTTTATGATTCTTTGCAGAAGATACTGCAATGAGTATAAATCACTTCGTCTTATGTACAAAAGCGACGTATTCCAGTCATTCCATTTTCCAAGCACCGTTGTAAACGCCACGCACGCTATAATCGGCGTTGAAAGCGGCATTATTATTTTTCTGTACACCATGAACTCGCTTGCTCCGTCAAGCTTTGCCGCCTCTACCAATCCGTCGGGCAAGCCCTTGAAAAACGTTTTAAACAGTATGACGTTCCATGCGCTCATCAATGCGGGAAAAATGTAAATCCAAAATGTATTTCCCAATTTCAGATACTGCGTGTTCAGTATATATGACGGAACAAGTCCTCCGCTGAAAAACATTGTTATCATAAGATATACCGTAATGAATTTCTTTTTATTGTAATTTGACCTTGACAGCGGATATGCCATAAGCGACTGTACCGTAATTGACAAAAGCGTTCCCAGCGCCGTATATAAAATAGTTATTTTATATGCGCCTATTATCTGATACGGATTTTTAAACACCATTCTGTATGCGTCTAAACTCCAGCTTTTCGGAATAAGCTGATAACCGTAGTCGATTATTGATTTTTCCGATGAAAACGAAATGGAAAGCATAAGCAAAATAGGTACAATATATCCCAAGCTTATTATTATCATTATCACATTCAGCGCAATTCTGCCCGCCGATATTTTTTTACTTTTTTTCATTATTACATACCTCTTTCTCAGAACATTGATTTTTCTTCATCTATCTTTTTGATAACCGAATTGCATATTACAAGCAGTATAACTCCGGCAACGGACTGGAATAAGCCTATAGCCGTTGTTCTGCCCATGCTTGAACCCGTTTGCAACGCTCTGAAAATATACGTATTCAAAATATCGGTTGTCGGATAAAGCAAGCCTATATTTCTCGGTATCTGATAGAACAATCCGAAATCACCGCTCATTGCATAGCCTACGCCCATTATAATCTGCAAGCACAGCAAACCCATAATTTCGGGTATTATGATATGTATTATCTGATGAAACTTATTTGCACCGTCTATTTCCGCCGCCTCAAACAGGCTTTCGTCAATGCCGACCATAGTCGCATAATACAGTAAACTTCCGTATCCTATGCCGTTCCATAC